>JABHBC010000176.1 GCA_018674025.1 Flavobacteriaceae bacterium | reverse complement strand
GAAAGGTTCTTGTGCCTGAAAAAAACCGTATTTTTTGTGGGCAACATGGGAAGTAGGATGGTGAGGAAGACTGGCTTTGGGGTATTTGATAAAGGCACCTAGGGTGGCATAACTGAGCCTCAAGCCTCCAGGGGTACCCGCTTTACTTTCGGTTAAGATTTTGAATCCGTTAGCATTTCCCTCAAAGGTGCATAAATCCTGGTATTCTTTATCCGTTAGTGTTTGTGCTGGTGCAACAGTGATTGAGTCACCAGTATGAATCCCCATTGGATCCATATTTTCAATGGAACAAATTATCACAACATTGTTATTAGAATCTCTTAAAAGCTCTAATTCATACTCTTTCCAGCCAATTAAAGCTTTATCAATCATCACTTCGTGAATTGGTGAAATCTCTAAACCTCTTGTTAAAAGCTCATCAAAATCTTCCTCTTTATATACAATTGAAGCACCTGCTCCACCTAAGGTGTAAGATGCTCTAATTACCAAAGGAAAACCATATTCTTGAGCTATCTCTTTTCCTTTTAGGAAAGAATTTGCAGTAGATTGAGGAGCCATGGGAATTCCTATATCTAACATTAGATTCCTAAACTGTTCTCTATCTTCAGTTATATTAATTGCCTGTATATCAACACCTATAATTTCTACGTTGAAATCTTCCCAAATTCCTTTTTCATCAGCTTCAATACATAAATTAAGTGCAGTTTGACCACCCATAGTAGGAAGTACAGCGTCAATTTGTGGGTGTTCTTTTAAAATTTTAATTATTGATGAACATGTTAATGGTAGCAAGTAAACATGATCTGCCATTGACGGATCAGTCATTATGGTTGCTGGATTAGAATTTATCAATATTGTTTCTAAACCATCTTCATGTAAAGATCTCAAAGCTTGAGTACCAGAATAATCAAATTCACAGGCTTGACCAATTATAATTGGACCTGAACCTATGATAAGAATTGACTTTAAATTGTTGTTTTTTGGCATTAATTATGTATTATATTTAACCTATTTTCAAAAATAGTTATCAAAAAGATAAAAAAAAAGGCATTGCTAACAGCAACACCTTTAATATATTAACAATTGTTAATCATTATTTTTTATGACGAATTTCAGACGATACTGAAAGTTTTTTTCTACCCTTTGCTCTTCTTCTGGCTAAAACTTTTCTCCCACTTACAGAAGCCATTCTTTCCATAAAACCATGTTTATTTCTTCTTTTTCTTTTAGAAGGTTGAAATGTTCTTTTTGGCATGTCTTGATTTTTTTATTTAAAACTAATTTTTAAAGTTCTTAATTACATTAAAAACTGCGGGCAAATATACAAAGAGTTTTTGCTTTGGCAAATCTAAAAATTAAAAAAATTATTAATTGTTTTTATTAACTTTGTACAACTAAAAAAAATAGAACAAATGTTTAATAAGTATATTAAGATTTTTTTTGCTGTAGGTGCACTAGCTTATTCAATTTATGAATTTAGTGAAAGTTATATTGGTGCAGGAATTATGTGGATTCTTCTAGCTTCAATATTTATATTTCTTTTCTTCAAAAACGAAATGATTTTATTAGCATTTTTTCAGTTAAGAAAGCAAAACTTTGAAGGCGCTAATAAATGGCTTTCTAAAATCAAAAACCCAAAATCTTCACTAACAATTAAACAACAAGGGTATTATAATTATCTAAAAGGTATAATGGTTTCACAAACCAACATGAATGAAGCAGAAAAATATTTTAAAAAAGCTATTAGTTTTGGATTAAGCATGGATCATGATTTAGCTATGGCAAAATTAAATCTAGCAGGTATAGCATTTAGCAAAAGAAGGAAAATTGAGGCTCAAAAGTTGTTAAGTGAAGCTCAAAAACTTGACAAAAGAAATATGCTCTCTGATCAAATAAAAATGATGAAAGCACAAATGAAAAAAGGTCAAATGCCCAATCAACATTACGGAGGGCAGAGATCCCAAAGGAGATGATTCTAAATTAATTAAGATCAGATTTATTTTCTATCAACAAAGTTAATTTTTTATTTAACCATTGATACTTTGTTAGAATTAATGCATGTGTCCCACCAGGAATTATTATACAGTCTTTAATTAAGCTAATTGGAAATGTCAAGTCTCTATCACCATGTATGTGAATTATTCCTTGAATGGGTTTATTTTGTTTCCAGTTTAATATTTCACAAATTGCCCACTTCAAGTAATTTTCGTCTCTTACAGATAAGTATTTATCAATTAAATCTAACTTTTTGTAAATTTTATTAATCTTTAAAGATTTAGAAATGTTAAACACATCATCAAATAATTTTAATGGAAAGTAATTATATAGTTTTAAAAACTTTGCAGATTTCATATAGAGTGGCAACTCATTTTTAGATTTTATACTAGAAATAATAATTACTTTATCTACATCGATTAGCTTACTAATTTCTTGTACTATTAATCCACCAAAAGATACTCCGATCAAAATAGGATTCTTATGCTCAATAAAATTCAATAATCTTTTAGAATAACTTTCAATACTCTCATTTAAAACAGGTTTCATCCATTTCAAGAAGTGAATCTTATATTTATCTTCAGAAAACTTGATCCTATTAAATATAAGAGGGTTTGCTGACATTCCTGGCATAAGGTATATATGTTTCGTTTTCAATACTTTATTGTTTATAAAATTCCAATCGCGAATTTATTTTTTGTAATTTTGTAGAAATATGTATCATAAATTTTACAATATAAATCATATCGCATGGCATTAACTGATAATACTTTTTTAAGACAATATGAGTTAAAAGTAAACGATGAATTAGCGATAATTGAATACTCCCTCCAAGATAGAAAAATTTTCTTAACAAAACTTATTATACCCGAATCCGTTAATGAGAATACATTTACCGAAGAATTTTTAGTTTTAGTTCTTGAAGATATTAGAGATAGAGAAATTAGTGTAGTTCCTACAGCACCAACAATAGCTAAATTTATTAGAAAAAATAGAAAATATAAAAGAATGTTACCTGTAGGGATTAGAATTTAAGATAATTCAAACATTTTCAATTTAGCCCTTACAAATCCCTCTTGATCAATAGACTCTAGTTCAACTTGATGTATTGTATTTACTAGCTCTGGATTCCAAGGAGCTCGTATCTTAACATAATTATCGGTAAAACCATGTATGTACCCCTTTCTGTTTTCAGACTCAAATAAAACTTTTTTACTCTTGCCTAGTTGAGACTCATAAAACATTCTTCTTTTTTTAAGTGAAAGAGATCTGAGGATTTTACTTCTTTTTGATCTAATTAAATTTGGAACTCTTTGAGATAATTCACTAGCTAATGTATTATCTCTCTCAGAATAACTAAAAACATGTAAATAAGAAATATCGAGTGAGTTTAAAAAATCAAAAGTTTCCATAAAATATTCTTTAGTCTCACCTGGAAAACCAACAATAACATCTACTCCAATACAGGCATCTGGCATTAAATTTCTTATAAACTTAACCCTATCTTCATATAAATCTCTTAGATACCTACGCTTCATTAGCTTTAAAATTTCATTACTTCCACTTTGAAGAGGTATATGAAAATGAGGAACAAATAAATTACTTTTTGAAACAAATGAAATTATTTCATTTTTGAGTAAATTAGGTTCAATAGACGAAATTCTAATTCTCTCAATTGAAGAAGTTTTATCTAAACTTTCAATTAAATCTAGAAAAGTACTTTCATGTTTTTTATTACCAAACTCTCCTTTTCCGTAGTCTCCAATATTAACTCCAGTTAATACAATTTCTTTAATTCCAGTTTTGGAAATTTGTTCTGCATTATTAATTATCGAATCAATATCATCACTTCTTGAAATTCCTCTAGCTAAAGGAATAGTACAATAAGTACATTTATAATCACAACCATCTTGAACTTTTAGGAATGCTCTTGTTCTATCTGAAACTGAATAACTACTAATATAATTATCGACATCATTAATATTACAAGAATAAACTTGAGGAGAATCATCTATAGATAGTTTATCTAAATAATTTAATATATTAAATTTCTCATTAGCTCCTAAAACCAAATTAACTCCCAGAACACTAGCCAATTCATTTGGTTTTAGCTGGGCGTAACATCCAATAGCTATAATAAACGCATTTGGGTTGATTCTATTTGCTCTTTTGACTACATTTTTAAACTTATTGTCCGCATTTTCAGTAACAGAACAGGTATTAATTACATATACATCAGCAGATTCATTGAAAGAGACTTTTTTAAAGTTGTTGTCAACAAAATTACGTGCAATAGTAGATGTTTCTGAAAAGTTCAGTTTACAACCAAGTGTATAAAAAGCAACTGTATTTAATGGATTCATTTTGTATTTTTACAAAGCTGTAAATTTACAATTTAAAGTTATATGAATAAAATCATTATTAAAATAGTCTTATTACTAATTGTATTGGTGTTTTTTTCTTGCAGTATTAATTCCAATGATAAAGACCATTTAGTATTTAGATATAATGAACATAAAAATATTAGTTCTTTGGATCCTGCATTTGCAAAAGACAATGCTGATATATGGGTTGTAAATCAACTATTTAACGGATTAGTTGAAATGGATAAAGATTTAAATATTATTCCCTCAATTGCAAAAAATTGGAGCATTAGTGATGATGGAAAGACTTACGCTTTTAACTTAAAAACTAACATTAAATTTCATGAGCATGAATTGTTAAATAACAGAAAAGTTATTGCCAAAGACTTTTCGTATAGCTTTGATAGAATTTTGGACAAAAAACTAGCATCTCCAGGTGCTTGGGTGTTGGACAAAGTTAAAAATTATGAGGCAGTTAACGACAGTCTATTTAAAATACAGTTAAAAGAGCCGTTCAATGCCTTTTTAGGTATTTTATCCATGAAGTACTGCTCTGTTGTCCCTAAAGAGATTGTAGAGCACTATGGCAATGATTTTAGAAAAAATCCAGTAGGTACAGGCCCATTTAAATTTAAAAGATGGGAAGAAAATATAAAATTAGTACTAAGAAAAAATGTTCATTATTTTGAGAAAGATGAGAAAGAAAATCCACTACCCTATCTTGAGGCAGTTGCCATAACATTTATCCCAGAAAAACAAAGTGAATTTTTAGAATTTGTTCAATCTAATTTAGACTTTATTTCAGGTTTGGATGATTCATACAAAGACGAAATTTTAAATACTGATGGAACTTTATCTAATAAATATTCTAAAAATATTAATGTTGTTAGAGCACCATATTTAAATACTGAATACTTAGGATTTTATAATGAATCAACTAACTCAGCTGTTAAATCTAAACTTATAAGAAAAGCAATAAATTATGGATTTGACAGAAACAAAATGATAAAGTTTTTGCGAAATGGTATTGGAGTAAATGCTAACTCAGGCTTTATTCCAGATGGATTACCTGGATATTCTAAAAAAGCTTTTTACAAATATAATCCAGAATTAGCAAAAAAATTAGTAGTTGACTATATCAATACATCTGGGGATCAAAGTCCTACCTTAAGGTTAACCACTACAAGTAATTATTTAGTTTTTTGCGAGTTTATTCAAAAGGAAATTGAAAAAATTGGAATTAATATAATCGTTGATGTTATTCCTCCATCATCTTTGAAAGAAGCCAAAGCTAATGGTAAATTAGATTTTTTTAGAGCAAGCTGGGTTGCTGATTATCCAGATGCTCAAAATTATCTATCACTATATCACAGTAAAAACTTTGCACCGCTTGGACCAAATTACACACATTTTTCAAATGAAACTTACGACAAACTATATGAAGAATCTTTAGGTGAAACAAAACAAATAAAAAAAGAAATACTTTATAAAAAAATGGATTCGATTATAATGGAAGAAGCAACAATAGTTCCTTTATTCTATGATGAAGTAATTAGATTTTCACATAAAAATATTTTTAATTTAGGTGTTAATCCAATAAACATATTAGATCTAAGAAGAGTAACTAAAAATTAGATCTGTATGAACTAGTAATGTTATTTAAATGAGTAAATATTGCTTTATCCTGATCAGAAAAAATACAGTTTCTTCTTTTCATAACTTTATCATTTACTTCAAAAACTTTTTCAATCCTATAGTTAGAGAAACCTTTATTACCACCCCAAGAAAAACTTGGAATGAAATTTCTTGGAAAACCAGAGCCAAAAACATTAGAACAAACTCCTACTACTGTTCCTGTATTAAACATTGTGTTTATACCACTTTTACTGTGATCACCCATGATAAGACCACAAAATTGCTCACCAGTTGATAAAAATTTATTCTGATCATAATTCCAGATTTTTACATCTGCATAATTGTTTTTTAAATTTGATGTATTTGTATCTGCTCCTAAATTACACCACTCTCCAATCAAAGAATTACCTAAAAAACCATCGTGACCTTTATTAGAATAGCCTTGAACTATAGAATTACTAACCTCTCCACCAATCTTGCAATGAGGACCTATTGTAGTTCCTCCATATATTTTTGAACCAAGTTTTAAAGTAGAATATTCACATAAAGCAAATGGACCTCTAATTAGAGTTCCTTCCATAATTTCACAATTTTTTGATATATAAATTGGGCCATTAGATGCATTTAAAGTCGAATATTCCATATTAACTCCTTGTTCAATAAAAATATTTTCAGGATTAATTAGATTATTAGTTTTTGAAATTTTTGATGAATTTTTATTTTTGGTTAAAAGGATAAAATCTTCTTCAATTGCTAATGAATTAATTTTAAATATGTCAGTTAGGCTATTTATTTGTAAAACTTTTTCATCAAAATCAATTTTGTTAAAAGATTCTAAATCAACCTCATCTTGGCTTTCTTCAGAATAAAAGGCTATCAGATCATCACCAGAATTAATCAATTCATTTGGTTTAAGATTGATTATTAAATTTACAAGCTTATTGTTTGGCAAAAAAGACGCATTAATAAAAATATTCTTTTCAAATTCTACCATGGGATACTTATCAGATAAGTAATCCTCAGTAACAAATGTAATTGTAGACTCTAAAAAAGCTTCCCATTTTTCCCTGATTGTTAATATACCAACTCTAATTTCTGCAACAGGTCTTGTGTAGGTTAATGGAAGTAAATTATTTCTACTAGGGCCATCAAATAAAATATAATTCATGATGTGAATTTTGTGTAAAAATAAAAAAAAGCCTTTCAAAAAGATGAAAGACTTTAATAAATTATATATTTAAGAAGTATTTACTTCTTAAATTTAGAGTATTTGTTCTTGAACTTGTCTATTCTACCAGCTGTATCTACTAATTTAGATTTTCCAGTGTAGTATGGGTGAGAAGTTCTTGAAATTTCCATTTTAACAAGTGGGTATTCAACTCCTTCATGTTCAATAGTTTCAGCTGTATTAGCAGTTGATTTAGTTATAAAAATGTCATTATTTGACATATCTTTAAATGCTACTAATCTGTAATCCTTAGGATGAATATCTTTTTTCATCAATAAATGTTTTTAATTTTGAGGTGCAAATCTAGATATTTTTTTAATATATAACAATATAATCTGAAGTTTATTTAATCTAGAAATTGGTTTTGCTATATTTGTTGATGTAAAAAACAAAATTATGAAAACTGAATTAAAAAATATTGCAACAGACTTAGCATATAAACTTGGTGGTGTTCTAACAATAACTACTGTTATGGCATACTCTGTAGATTTTAAATTGTTCTTAAATCCATTCATAGGAATTGGATTTGGAATATTTATAATTTTATTTGGGGTTTACTCAATATATCAATCAAAAAAACATAATAGTGGAATTATATCTTTTAAAGAAGCTTTTAAATCTTACTTTATAACAATTTCATTGGGTTATTTTATTGGTAGTTTAACTACCATTTTAGTTTTTGTTATTATTGACCCCGAAGCAGCAAAAATTTTGGATGAAGAAATATTAATAATGACTAAAGAAATGCTTGAAGGCTTTGGAATATCAAAAGAAATGATAGCCATGAGCTTAGATGAGGCATCTAAAAAAAGTAATTTTTCATTATCTAGTATCTCATTAGATTACGT
>JABHBC010000175.1 GCA_018674025.1 Flavobacteriaceae bacterium | reverse complement strand
ATTTAGAACAATAAAATCAATATTTTTAGACTTAATATTACTTTTATGATAAGAAATAACTTTGAGGCTATTTTTACCTAATCTAAAGTTCTTTAAGTCAATTTTGATACTTTTTTTAGTTCTATTTTTATAGATTAAATTATTTCTGTTAAATACCTTAATTGAATCTGATGCTTCATTGATTGAGAAAACAAAGTTTTCGTCAATTTTCATCTTATTTTTTAAATTTGTGGTAATATCTAAATTAGAATTTTCAACATTACCACAATTGATTAAAAATAATAGTAGAATATTTTGGAATGTTTTTAAAGTCATAATCATTAGAATATAGGCAATTTATTTATTTAAATTAACTTAAAAAAATCTTAACCTATTATAAATCATTTGTATATTTACATCGGCAAGTCCTACACAACTAGCTCCTGTTTAATCCTCCAGAGTGGGAACGCAGCAAAGGTACACGGTTGTAGCAGTGTGATGTAGGTAGCTTGCCTTTTTTTTTATATATTCCCTTTATAATTTTACCAGATGTCAAAAGTAATATTAATCACAGGTGCATCCTCTGGAATAGGAAAAGCAATTGGAGATTTTTTGTGTAACAAAAATTTTAAAGTTTACGGTACAAGTAGAGATCCTTCTAAATATTTAGGTTCAAATTTTCAATTATTTGATTTAAATGTAAACAACTCTGCTAGTATTAATAAATGTATTGATGAAATAATAAAAATTGAAGGAGGCATTGATGTGTTAATTAATAATGCTGGAGTAGGTATCACAGGTCCATTAGAAGAGATTCCTGAAATTGAAATTGAGAATAATTTTAAAACTAATTTTTTTGGCCCCTTGAATATTATAAAAAAAATTCTCCCTTTTATGCGATCTAAAAAAAGTGGATTAATTATAAATATCACATCACTAGCTGCTTATGTGGGCACACCTTATAGGTCTGTTTATAGTGCAAGTAAAGCTGCTTTAGATTTAGTTTCTGAAACTTTAAATATGGAAATTAAACCATTTAATATAAATGTTGTAACTATAGCTCCCGGTGAATTTTCCACTAATATAGCATCTCGAAGATACCATGCATTTTCTGAAAAAACCTCTCCTTATCATTTAAAATACTCTAAGGCTTTAGAACTGATGAATAATCACGTTGATGGTGGGGCAGACCCAAAATTAATTGGTAAGTT
The DNA here is from genome assembly GCA_018674025.1 of Flavobacteriaceae bacterium. Classification (GTDB taxonomy): domain Bacteria; phylum Bacteroidota; class Bacteroidia; order Flavobacteriales; family Flavobacteriaceae; genus SGZJ01. The sequence goes on along the minus strand of JABHBC010000175.1, from coordinate 9,057 downwards.
AGTTCTGAAAATAATAAATTCTAAAAATCCCAAAAAGAAATATATTGCAGGTTCATTTATAGAGAAAATTGCTCCTTATCTAAAACTTCTTCTTCCGCAAAAATATTTTGAAAATATAATCATGAAAAATTATTAAAACGATTATTTTAGTATGTTAATATATTTATCTGAATTCTATTTTTAAAAAGTTATTTTATTGTAGTTTAGTAATAAATAAAATAATAACATGAAATTTTTTATAGACACAGCAAATTTAGATCAAATTAGAGAAGCACAAAACTTAGGTGTTTTAGATGGAGTTACTACTAACCCGTCTTTAATGGCTAAAGAAGGAATTACTGGTAGAGATAATATTTTACAACACTACAGAGATATTTGTGAAATTGTTGATGGAGATGTGTCAGCTGAAGTTATTGCTACAGATTTTGACAATATGGTAGCTGAGGGTACAGAATTAGCTAATTTACATAGCCAGATTGTTGTTAAGTTGCCTATGATTAAAGATGGTGTTAAGGCGGCAAAATATTTTAGTGACAAGGGAATCAAAACTAATGTTACATTAGTGTTTTCAGCTGGACAAGCATTACTGGCTGCCAAAGCCGGAGCTACTTATGTTTCTCCATTTATTGGAAGACTAGATGATATATCTACTGATGGTTTAAATCTAATTGCTGAGATAAGATTGATTTATGATAATTATGGTTTTACCACGGAGATTCTAGCAGCATCAGTAAGGCATACTATGCATGTAATTGATTGTGCAAAAATAGGTGCTGATGTTATGACAGGTCCTTTGAGTTCCATTGCAGGCTTATTAAAACACCCTTTAACAGATATTGGATTAGAAAAATTTCTAAGTGATTACAAAAAAGGGAATTAATTAATAATTTTTTCTAAATTATCGCTAAAGAGATTTGCATTTGATTCAATTATATTCATTTTTGAATCTACTATTATTGTTTTTCTAATATATTGTATTCCAAGTAGTTTTTTTGCGATATCAGGATTACGTAATTTAAATTCATTAACATGTGAATTCTTACTTTTACACACACTACAATCACAATAACTAGAGTTGATTGTTAATTTATCTAACCACTTTTCAGTTCTGATCTTATCTATATTTATAGAAACAAAACTTATTTTAGGATATATAGCTCTTAATTTTTTTACTTTATCATGGCTATATTTATAAGAATTTTTAGAATTTTTACTCCAGAAATAAATTAATGTTTTATCTGTAATTAGTTTATTTATGTTTACAGAATTTTTTTTGGAATCGATTAATTCAATAATTGGTAATTTATTTCCCTTTTTTAGTTTCTTTAAATTGTTATATAGATTAATTACTCTTTTTTGCTGATAGTTTTTAGAGTCATTGTTAGTTGTTTTATTAATCTTCAAATAATAATTATATATTTTGTTAGCTTCTTCCTGTTTTTTGCAAAATGATAGAAATTTTCTTGCAATGAATGAAGTTAGTCTAGATTTAATTTCTCTATTTTGAACAAGACTATCAATTAGCTCTAACTTAATTAAATTATAATCAACATTATCTTTATTAAATGATTTTTTGTTGTATGTTTTTATAAACTTTTCATATGCTAAATTGTCAAAATGAGGAAATAAAAAATTATAATAATGATAGAATTCCTCGAACATGGAATTATTATAATTAATATTTTTTCTGAAATCGTAAAAATTTTCTGGATATTTTTTTTCAGAATTATTGTATTCAATAAACCGATAAGCTTCTATCTTGGAATTAAAAATATGATTTATTGTATTTATGGCAATATCTTCAAATAGTCTCGAACTTAAGTTTGCACCTGATATAAATTTATTTAGTAAATTAATTTCATCTCTTTTTAATGAATCAATTGTATTTTTGAATTCTTCTGGTTTTAATTTAAATAGATTTGAGCTATTTCTTTTAGAATTTTCATACTTTGTGAATAAACTAATTAAATAGTTGTTTTTCTTTGATCCAATACCACTAAAAGATAAAGATTCGTCAAAATCTAAAGTGTTTACTCTTATGGTAATACTATCATTAGGTTCTAGTAAGATTAACTGGTATTCGTTTCCATGTGAAAATCCATAAAATCCAGGTTTTGTAGATTGAATTTTAGTTAAAAATCTATTCTTAGAGTCTAATCTAGCAGTGTCTATTATACTATTAGACTTAAAGATAGTAAGTTTAGTGTCTTTGGGATTTATAATTTCACCACCAATATAACTATGAGTTACATATTCTGCATTTTCACATCCTTGAAGGAGTATGAAAGCTAAAAAAAAGATAAAAATATTTTTCACTCTATTTATATAATTAATCAAAAATATATATACAAAGTCTTTATTTATGTTAATTACCTGTTAAATTAAACCTATTTAATTAATAAAGATTAACTTTTTAGCAATTAGATTTTATATTTTTGCAAAAAAATAAAATTATTAATGTATGTTATCTGTTTCTAATCTTTCAGTTCAATTTGGTAAAAGAATTTTGTTTGATGATGTGAATACATCCTTCAACAACGGGAATTGCTATGGCATTATTGGTGCTAATGGTTCTGGAAAGTCTACCTTTTTGAAAATATTAGCTGGAAAGCAAGATCCAACGTCAGGAAATGTACACTTAGAGCCAGGTAAAAGAATGTCTGTTTTAGAACAAAACCACAATATATATGATGATAAAAATGTTTTAGATACTGTCATTATTGGCAATAAACCTTTATATGATGTTAAAACTGAAATGGATAACTTATATGCTAATTATAACGATGAAAATGCAGATAAAATAGGAGTATTACAACAGCAGTTTGAAGAAATGGATGGATGGAATGCGGAAAGCTCAGCTGCAGCTTTATTGTCAAACTTGGGTATTTCAGAAAACCTTCATTACACTTTAATGAAAGATGTAGATGCTAAGCTAAAAGTTAGGATTTTACTAGCTCAATCTCTATTTGGTAATCCAGATGTTTTAATAATGGATGAACCAACAAATGATTTAGATTATGAAACTATACTTTGGTTAGAGAATTTTCTTGCAAATTTTGACAACTGTATTATTGTAGTTTCTCACGATAGACATTTTTTGGATTCGGTATGTACACATATTTCAGATATAGATTATAATAAAATATCTCATTATTCAGGAAACTATACTTTTTGGTACGAATCATCTCAGTTAGCATTACGTCAGCGTACTCAACAAAATAAAAAAGCTGAGGAAAAAAAGAAGGAATTACAAGAATTTATCGCAAGATTTAGTGCTAACGTGGCAAAGAGTAAACAGGCTACTAGTAGAAAAAAAATGATCGACAAACTTAATATTGAGGAGATTAAACCATCTAGTAGGAGATATCCAGCAATTATATTTGAAAGAGATAGAGAGGCTGGTGATCAGATACTAAATATCGAAAACCTTTCCTACTCTCTTGATGATAAAAAGCTTTTTGATAAAATTGATCTCAATATAGCTAAAGGGGATAAGGTCGTTGTTTTTTCTAAAGATTCCAGAGCCACTACTGCTTTTTATGAAATTATTAATTCAAACGAAAATAAATATTCAGGAAAATTTAATTGGGGTATTACAACTTCACAATCATATTTGCCAATTGATAATCATGAGTTTTTTAATAAGGATTTGAGTTTAGTTGAATGGTTGAGAGAGTGGGCTACAACTGAAGAGGAAAGAGAAGAAGTTTATCTTAGAGGTTTCTTAGGAAAAATGGTTTTTAGTGGGGAAGAGGCACTAAAAAAATGTAACGTATTATCTGGAGGTGAAAAAGTTAGATGTATGTTATCTAGAATGATGATGTTTAGAGCTAATGTTTTAATGTTAGACGAACCAACTAATCATCTTGATTTAGAAAGTATAACCGCTTTTAATAATTCTTTGAGTAAATTTAAAGGAACAGTTTTGTTTACAACTCATGATCATCAATTTGCTCAATCAATTGCTAATAGAGTCGTAGAGCTAACACCAAAAGGAGTTATTGACAGATTTATGAAGTTTGATGAGTATATGCAGGATGATAAAATCAAAGAGTTAAGGAATAAAATGTATGGTAATTAGTTTCTTAATTCAGCCCCAAAATTTAAATTTAGGTTTTTAGTAATTTTAAGCATTAAATTATCAATTTCTTTGTCTGATAATGTTTTTTCATTACTAGAAATGTTTAGGCTTAATCCGTAGCTTTTTTTATTTTCAGGTAATTTATTGCCCTCATACACGTCAAATAAGCTAACATCTTTAATTAGTTTTTTATCAATTTTTATACAGCTATTATAAATTGATTCAAAGTCTACATTTTTATCTATTAATAAGGATAAATCTCTACTAACTTCAGGGAATTTTGGTATTTCATCAACATGTATAGGTTTGTTATTGGTCATTGAAATAATTGTGTCCCATTTAAATTCAACATAAAATACTTCTTGGTCTATGTTAAAGCTCTCAAGAATTATTTTTTTTACTGATCCGTAAGTAGCTATTTCTTTTTTACCTAAAAACAATGATTCACCCTCTTGTAAATTAGAAAGTGTAGTTGGTTTCGATAAGGTATTTTTTATGCCTATTCTGTCAAGTATTGATTTAACTATTCCTTTAGTGTAGTAGTAGTCTGTTTTAACTTTTTTTGTGTTCCAATTTTTTTTAGATAAATCTCCTGTGATGTAAAGAGAGAGCTTTTTAGCCTCAATCCTTTCTTGATTGATTAATTTATAGGTTTTACCAAATTCAAATAATTTTAAATCTGATTGTTTTCGGTTTATGTTGTGAGAAGTAACATCAAGTCCAGAAAATAACATGTTTTGTCTTAATACAGAAAGATCTAAGCTAAGTGAATTTAAAATTTTAATATCATTTTCTGTGTGATCATCATTACTTAAATTACTGTACGCCGGAGAAGTTAATGAGTTTGTCATTATTTCATAAAAGCCTAGGGAAACTAAAATGTCACTTATTGAGTTTTGAACATTGTGTTCTGAAAAAAGCTTAATATCACTTATAGAAGAGTTAAGCTTGTGGTTTGATTTGATGTTATTATAGCCATAAACTCGTAATATTTCTTCGATAACGTCTGCTTCTCTTTGGATATCATTTCTATAAAAAGGAATACTAAGTCCTAACCTAGTTTCAGTAATACTATTAATTTTTATATCTAAAGATGTTAGAATCTCTTTAATTGTTTCGTGATCAATTTTTTGACCTATAAGCTTATCAACTTGGTCGTAATTTAATAGAACCTTAAAATCATCAAACTTATTAGGATACAAGTCTTCGATTTCACTAGAAATAACTCCACCACTAATTTCTTTAATTAAAATAGCAGCTCTTTTTAAAGCATATTTTGTGATATTAGGATCAACTCCTCTTTCAAATCTGTATGATGCATCAGTGTTAAGTCCGTGATGTTTAGCAGATTTTCTTATTGTAATTGGATCGAAATAAGCACTTTCTAAAAATATCGACTTAGTTGATTTATTAACACCTGAATTTAATCCACCAAATATTCCAGCCATGCAGAGCGGTTTATTTCCACTGCATATCATTAAATCTGAATCAGTTAATTCTCTCTCGATTCCATCTAAAGATGTGAATTTTGTGCCTTTCTTTAATGTTGTAACCTCGATTTTATTATCGACTATGCTGTCGTAATCAAAGGCATGTAAAGGTTGACCTAAGTCGTGTAAAACGTAATTTGTTATATCTACAATATTGTTAATAGGTGTGAGGTCAATAGATTTTAATCTGTTTTTTAACCATTCAGGAGACTCTTTTACAGTAATATTATTAATTACTATTCCGCAATATCTAGGAGCTTTGTGAGAGTTTTTGACATTTAATTTTAAACTTACTGCTCTATTATCTATATTAAAATCACTTACTGACGGAGTAATCAATTCTAATTTAATTCCCTTTTGAGTTAGTCCAACTTTTAAATCTCTAGCAACTCCATGGTGACTCATTGCGTCGGATCTGTTTGGAGTTAAACCTATGTCGAAAATTTCATCGTTTTCAATATCATATAATTTATTGACTAAAGTTCCTGGTTCGTGTTCCTTTTTAAATACAATAATTCCATCGTGAGAACTTCCTAAGCCTAGTTCGTCTTCTGCACATATCATACCTTGACTGCTTTCTCCTCTTATTTTACTTTTTTTAATTGTTATTTCTTTGTCATTGAAATACAGTTTTGCACCAACCTTTGCTATAGCAACAGTTTGTCCAGATTTAACATTTGGAGCTCCGCAAACTATTTGAAGATTTTGTTTTTCTCCTACATTGACTGAAGTTACTTTAAGTCTATCGGCATTGGGGTGCTTTTCGCATGAAATAACTTTTCCTATAACTACATTTTTTAATCCGCCTTTTACGGATTCAAATTTGGAAACACCCTCAACTTCAAGTCCAAGTTCAGTTAGAAGTTTTGCAGTTTCATCAGATGAGTCTTTAAGATTAATAAATTGCTTTATCCAGTTATAAGATATTTTCATTGTTTATATTTAAGAATACAAATATAATAATACTAAGTTTGTAATGAAATTGATTAAGTTATTTTAATAATAAGTTTTACGTTATTTAAAATGAAAATATTTATGCGTTTTTTTCTTGTTGTATTTGGTTGTATTCTTTTGATATCATGTAATTCAGAAGATAGTGAAAAATTGGAGTTAGGGGATTATGTGGGTAGGTTAGAAGTTGAAAATAATAAATACTTACCTTTTAATTTTTCTGTAACAAATGACAGTACACTAGTTGTTCAGAATTCATCAGAAATTGTTGACTTTTCGATAGTTTACTCAAAGGACTCAATTTTTATTAAATCAAAAGTATTTGAGGGGTTTATTAAAGGGGTCTTGGTTGAGAACAAAATTAATGGTTTTTTTACTATTGAGAGTTTAGATAGGTCTGTCCCTTTTAGTTCTTACAAAAATAATAATCGTTTTAATATTGACTTTGATGAGAATAAAAAATTAACCCTGAACAGATGGAAGTTTACTTTTAACCCTAATAAGGATAATGCATCTTTTTCTGTAGGTATATTTAATTCTATTGGAGAAAATGAAATTAGTGCAACTTTTAGAACAACTACCGGAGATTATGGATATATGCATGGTGGTTATAAAGAAAATAAAATAGTTTTATCAACATTTAACGGATCAAGAGCCTACCTTTTTGAAGCTGAAATGAATAAAGACAGCATTGAAGGGGTGATGTATGCAGGAAACCACTCTAAAACGATAGTAAAGGGTGTTCTAGATAATGATTTTGAGTTATCAAATGAATACAGTTTAACTTCCATAAAGGGTAAGAACCAAAAGTTTGACTTTTCATTTGAAAACACTTTAGGTAAATTAATCTCAATTGATGATAAGTTTTATGATGGTAAGTCGATGGTTGTCCAATTAATGGGTAGCTGGTGTTCTAATTGTCTTGACGAATCTAAGTTTTATGTGGATTATATGAATAAAAATGAACTCAAGGATATTGAGTTTGTTGCTTTAGCATTTGAGTATGCAAAAACTAAGGATGATGCATTAAATAGTATTCAAAAATTAAAAAAACAGTTAGGTATTAATTATCCAATTTTATTAGCGCAATATGGCAGTTCGGATAAGAGTAGGGCATTAGAAAAATTCCCAATGCTCAATAAAATAATTTCATATCCCACGACAATTTTTTTAGATAAAAACAAGGATGTGATAAAAATTCATACTGGGTTTAATGGGCCTGCAACTGGAGAAAAATACACTGAATTTATTAACGAATTTAATAGTACAATAAAATTTCTGCAAGGAAATTAAAATTTTTATTATTTATCCGATGTAGCTCCAAAGGTCTTTATTTTTAACTAAATGATTATAAGTATTCAATAAATTGTTGTTTTTATCTTTAGTAAGATTTTTATCATCTTCTAAAATTTTCTTTGCAAATTTTCTAGCATAAGTTAATATTTTTTTATCTGAAATTAAATCTGCTATTTTTAGATCAATAACTCCGCTTTGCTGGGTTCCCATTATATCTCCTGGACCTCTAATTTCTAGGTCTTTTTCTGCGATTAAAAATCCATTATTGGTTTGTGTCATTGTTTTGAGTCTTAGTTTACTCTCATTACTTAACTTGTTTCCAGACATTAATATGCAGTAGCTTTTGTGAATTCCTCTTCCTACACGACCTCTTAATTGGTGTAGTTGAGAAAGTCCAAACCTTTCTGAGCTTTCTATAATCATGACTGAAGCATTAGGAATATTTACACCAACTTCAATTACTGTAGTGGCTATAAGTATTTGAGTTTCTTTATTTTCGAATCTTTTCATTTCAAACTCTTTGTCTTGAGCTTTCATCCTTCCATGAACAATAGATATTTGGTATTTAGGCTGATTAAATTCTCTGGAAAGACTTTCGTATCCATCCATAAGATCTTTGAAGTCCATATTTTTACTTTCTTCAATTAAAGGGTATACAATATATATTTGTCGTCCTTCATTAATTTGTTCTTTGATGAATTTAAAAACACTTAATCTGTTGCTGTCAAGTCTATGAACAGTTGTTATTTCTCTTCTTCCAGGTGGAAGTTCGTCAATTAATGATATATCAAGATCACCATATGCGCTCATGGCTAGTGTTCTAGGGATTGGAGTTGCGGTCATAATTAATATATGCGGAGGGGTTGTGCTTTTTGCCCATAACTTACTTCTTTGTGCAACACCAAACTTATGTTGTTCGTCAATAATAGCAAGCCCTAAATTTTTAAATTTAACTTTGTCTTGAATTAAAGAATGTGTACCAACAATAATATCTATTTTGCCACTCTCTAGTGACTCATAAATTTCTTTTTTACGTGAAGCTTTGGTTGAACCAGTAAGTATTACTATATTGATATTAAGTAATTTAGACATTTTAATAAACCCTTCAAAATGTTGTACTGACAAAATTTCAGTTGGCGCCATTAAACATGCTTGGTAACCATTATCTAATGCGATTAGAATAGTCATAAAAGCAATTATAGTCTTACCAGAACCTACGTCTCCTTGCAGTAGCCTATT
>JABHBC010000174.1 GCA_018674025.1 Flavobacteriaceae bacterium | reverse complement strand
GTTATATGGTTTTAATTGCATTTGTTAGTTTCATCGGCCTAATTGCATTGATAAAATTTGCTTTTATGTAATTTTTTTTGATTCTATTTTAGAAATCCGAAATTTTCAGAGTAATATAACATTTGATCTTCAAAACTTGCATGGTGTTTAATTGAAATAGAAATTATTTCTTTTTCACTATTAAACTTTGGAACAAGAACAGGATTTACAAATCCCTGGTAGGGAGCACCCGTAAATTTTCTATTTCTTTTCAATACTTCTGAATGGATTTCTTGATCTACTTTTACTCCGTATCCTTCAACTAAAGCCTCTGCTGCTGCAAAATCTCCTTCAGATTTAATTCTTTGTGTTTCTCTTAAAAGCTCACCAAATATATCTCTCAATTTATCATAATCATTGATATTAAAATAAGTTTTCCCATCTCTATTAATTTTTTCTATGACATTGTCCTTTAATCCTCTTTCATATGCCCATGCACTAACCCATTGACGATTTCTCATATGAGATTCTTCAACATCATCTCCAAGATTTAACCTAATTAACTGCATCATTAGTCCATTTCTAATATATCCGTCAAAAGTAGCCATACCCATTTCTTTCCAGTCTTCTACAAGACCTAATTCTTGTAATTTTGGATTATACAAATAATATAAACCTATTAAGTCTGCTCTTCCCTCTTCCATTGTTGAAGCATATGTCTTTAAAGTTTCTTTTGTTTCTCCAACACCAGGGTTTAATTGACCTGATGCATGCCCAATTACTTCATGTAAAGCTGTATGTAACTTATCGGCTTGTTTTCCATGTTTTAATTCTAATTCGTATTCTAAGTCATCATTTACAAACTCTTTTAATCTATCTGAGCTACCAGAATTATTATAGGCATTAATAATATTTCCTAAAGAAACTGATTTACTACCAACTGCAGCTCTTATCCAATTTGCATTTGGGAGGTTTACTCCAATAGGAGTGCTTGGTGAGGCATCTCCTGCTTCTCCTGCAACGTTTACTGTCTTATAAGAAACTCCAACTACATTCTTTTTTTTATGTGACTCTATTAATGGAGAATTATCTTCAAACCATTGTGCGTTTTCTGATAATACAGCCATTTTTGCAGACATATCAAAATCTTTAATTTGAACTATGTTTTCATAAGACCCTCTATAGCCAAGGGGGTCATTATAGACTTCAATAAAGCTATTTATATAATCAATGTTACCTTCAGTAGCAGATGTCCAAGCTACATTATAATCATCCCAAGTCTGTAGGTCACCGGTTTTGTAATATGAAATTAATAAGGATAAAGCATCACCTTGAGGTTTATTTTCCGCAACCCCGTAAGCCAATTCTAACCATTTGATAATTTCATCAATTGCTTCACCATATAATCCACCAGATTTATAAACCTGTTCGAGAATAACCCCATTTTCTTTTACGAGCCTGGAATTTAACCCATGAGATAGTGGCTTCAGAGGATCTGGTGATTTTACTTTAGAATAAAAATCATATACATCCTTAGAAGTAACATTAGGACCATAAAAATTTACTGCAGATAATAGCACATTATCAATTCCTTTAGCTAAGTTTACTTTTTTAGAATCTAAATCATTAAAAATAACATCTAGAGCATCATTACTAATAGTTGTGTTTGTAGATGATAAAATTTGAGTTAAGTAATCAAGTTCAAATTCTGGTTTAATTTTATCATTTGAATAATGATGATGTATACCATTACTAAACCAAAGTCTCTTTAGGTAAATCTCAAAAGATATCCAATCTTCCGATTTTTTATCACCTGTGTAATTAAAATATACATTTTGTAATGCCGTCCTTATCTCTAAATTGTGACGGTAATTTTGATCCCACATAATATCTCTTCCAGACAATCCTGCTTGAGTTAAATAATAAACTAATTTTTGTTCTTTTAGTGTTAGATTATCCCACCCAGGAATATCGTATCGTAATATTTCGATATCAGAAAACTCTTCTAATGAATATTCGAAATTTTCATCAAAGGTGATCATACGATCAACATTTTTAGTACAATTAAAAAGAAAAAAACATATAATAAGATTGAATAAGACTAGTTTGATTTTCATCTGTATATTTTTAAATTATATGACTAAATTATGGTTTTTAAACAATAGTAAATAATTAAACTTAAATTAATCTAATCATAGTAAATTAATATATTTGGGATATCGATTGAATTTATATTTTAATTTTTTAAAAATTAAACAATGAAACAGTTTAATAAAGTTTGGTTTTTATGGTTACTACTTGTCTGTGTTTGGAATTTTGGTTGGCCTGAAGTTAAACCAATATATGATGTTCTTGTAGCTGTTTTATTATCTATTTTAATTTATAAGCTTAATAAAAAATAAAAAAATTAATTTTTATTGTAATCTTTCACTCCAGCTTTAATTTCTGATGATATGTAGTTCTCACTTGGAACAATTGGGCAAGAAAACTTATAATTATATACACAATAGGGATTATATGCTTTGTTAAAGTCAATAGAAATTATTGAATCTTTAGTAACTTTTAAATCGATATATCGACCACCTGAATAGGTGGTAATTCCATTGGTATTATCATAAAAAGGAAGAAAAAGTTCATCAATATTGATTTGTTCATTGGTTAATTCTTTATCCTCATAGACATTAAGTTCAAATGATGAGTCGTTAAGATTAAATTTAATTTTACCAAATTTATTATAAGTATGCATTCTATCAGTATTGGTTTTCATATCAAATATGCTATCTTTTGTATAAGGGGTTAAAACAGCATTAACAACATAACTAGAATCAAAATCAAAAAAATCTAACGAAACAAAATCTTGTCTATCATTTTTTGAAAGAGGTGATTTAGTTACATCTTTAAATGAGGAATTTAATTCTTTTTGAAATTCAGTCAAATTAGGAATATATCTTTTTTGTTCATTACATGAACTCAAGACAGTAATTATAATTACTAATACAACTAGATTTTTCATGCCAACAATTTATAAATAATTATATTTATAAACATCAATTAATAATATTTATATGAAAAACTTAAAGTTATTACTAGTCTTTATAATATTAAGCAATGTTATAAGCAGTCAAAATTATTTCCTGGAGAATTATAAACCATATAATAATTCAATTTTATCACCAGAAGAATTTTTGGGTTACGAAATAGGATTTCAACATACTAGACATGACCAGATTGTTAGTTACCTAACCTATTTGAGCACTGTTTCAAATAAAGCAGATTTAATTAACTATGGCAAAACGCATGAAGGAAGAGATCTTATTATTTTGACTGTTACATCTGAAAGTAATTTAAATAGATTAGATGACATCCAAAAAGAACATCTAAAAAATACAATTCCTGGAGCATCTGTTTCTTTAAATGATGATCTGCCAATTATTATTAATCTTGGATATGGAGTACATGGAAATGAACCTTCCAGTTCAGAAGCTGCTTTACTAACCGCTTATACACTTGTAGCGTCAAAAAATAAAAAAATTGAAAAATTTAGACAACAATCTGTTGTTTTTATTGATCCAACAATTAATCCTGATGGACGTGATAGACATACTCAATGGGCGAATCAAAATAAATCGATTAATCTTGTAGCAGATGAATATGATTCAGAACATAATGAAGCATGGCCAAGAGGAAGAACAAATCATTATTGGTTTGATTTAAATAGGGACTGGTTATTAGCAGTAAACCCTGAAAGTCGCAATAAACTAAAATGGTTTCACACTTGGTATCCAAATGTTGTAACTGACTTTCACGAAATGGGAACAAATAGTAATTACTTTTTTGAACCTATGAAAACAAATGCATCAGTTAATCCATTGATTCCTGATGAAAACTACAATGTTCTTAGTCCAAAATTTGCTGAATATTATGTTAAAGCATTGGATAGTATTGGTTCATTTTATTATACTAAAGAATCATTTGATGAGACATATCCTGGATACGGATCTTCTTATCCTGATGTTCAAGGTGGATTAGCTATATTATTTGAACAAGCTAGTTCTAGAGGGCATTTACAAGAAACAAATTATGGTACAATATCCTTTGGATTTACAATTAGAAATCAATATTTATCTAGTATTGCAACAGTAGAGGCTGCTGTAGATAATAAAAAAATGCTTAGAGATTACCAGAAAAGATTTTTTGATTCATCATTAAAAGAATTTAAAGATGAAAAAATAAAAGCTTACGAATTTGGTGATTTATATGATCAAAATAGAAACAAAGCTTTTATTGATAAATTATTAGTTCATAAAGTAAAGGTTTATAAGAGTAAAGGAAAATATGTTGTTCCTGTCAATCAAACGCAGTCAAGAATGGTTAAAAATTTCTTTGAAACCTATGATAAATATGTAGATAGTGTTTTTTATGATGCGTCAGCATGGAGTATGTCAAATTTCTATAATATGAAATCTAGAAAACTTAAAAACTTTACGACTGATTCAGAGATTTTGTCAACCAATGATTTAGTGAAAAATATAAAAGTTAATAAATCGAATTATTCTTACATATTAGATTGGGACGATTATAATTCGGTAGCTGCATTAAATTATTTACAAAAAAATAATTTAATTACATATTCTGCTTTTAAACCATTTTCAGTAAGAGTTAATGAAACAAGTAGTATAAAAAATTTCAATTATGGATCAATTTTAATTCCCGTAAGTAAACAAAAAATATCCGCTGATAAGTTATATGAAATAATTAAAACTGCACAAGAAAAATATAATGTACCAATATATAACTCTAAGTCTGGTTTTAGTATTAAAGGAATTGATTTAGGTAGTAATAATTTCAGAATCAATAAACCTGTAAAAGTTGCATTACTAATTGGAGAAGGAGTAAATTCATACGAAGCAGGAGAGGTTTGGCATCTAATGGATACAAGAGTTGGAATGCCTATATCAAAAATAAGGTTAAGCCAATTTAGCAGAGTTTCGTTGGATAAGTATACTACTTTAATAATGGTTTCTGGATCATACAATCAATTAGCCAAAATTGACATTGAGAAAATTAATAACTGGGTTAAAAAAGGTAACACCCTTATAACGATTGCTAAAGGATCTAGCTGGGTTATAGAAAAAGAATTAGTTAAGGAAACATTGCTAGAACCAATTAATGATTCAATTTTTTCAAGAAAAAACTATGTAAGTGCAGCAGAAAACATTGGAAGAGAAAGAATTGGTGGTGCTATTTTAAACGTTGATCTGGATTTAACCCACCCATTAGCATTTGGCTATAGAGATTCTTCAATTCCAGTTTACAAAAACAATAATGTATTTATTAATAAAACGAAGGATCATTATTCCTCAGTTGGAATTTATTCTAAAGATCCTCACATTGATGGATATATTTCTAAAAAAAATATGAAAAATAATTTTAAAAATACTGCTTCTTTGATAGTTTCGAGATTAGGTTCTGGTAGAGTAGTAATTTTTGCTGATAATCCTAATTTTAGAGGTTCCTGGTACGGAACCAATAAATTATTTTTGAATGCTATATTTTTTGGTGATAATATCAATGTTCCAACAAATTAAATTTAATTATATGAAAAAATCAATATCATACATACTTACTTTTCTATTATTCAATATTAGTTTTTCACAACAGTCTGAAATAGAAAACAGACAACATGATCAACTGATAATTAGAGGGATAACACTCATTAATGGAGATGGATCACCGCCTAGAGGACCTATTGATATAGTTGTAAGAAAAAATATTATTTCTAAAATTCAAGTTGTTGGATATCCAGGAGTTGAAATTAATGAAGCAAGCAGACCTAAATTAGAAAAAGGCGGTGTCGAGATTAATGCTAATGGAATGTATCTAATGCCTGGGTTTATAGATATGCATGGCCATATTGGAGGGGACGCTCAAGGAGCAAGTTATGAGTATGTATTTAAACTTTGGATGGCTCATGGTGTAACTACTGTTAGGGAACCCAGCGGTAGAGGAATTGATTGGACATTGAATTTAAAGAAACTTAGTGCAGAAAATAAAATAATAGCACCAAGAATTTTTGCATATACAGGTTTTGGTCAAACTGGAAAAGATTTCAATCCATTGAACGGTGCTCCAATTAGTACTGCTGAAATGGCTAGAACTTGGGTAAGAGCTAATGCAAAAAAGGGTGCTGATGGAATTAAATTTTTTGGAGCTGAACCAGAAATTATGGCTGCAGCTTTGGACGAAAATAAAAAATTGGGGTTGGGATCTGCTTGTCATCATGCACAGTTAAGTGTTGCTAGGTGGAATGTATTAAATTCGGCAAGAGCGGGACTAACTTCAATGGAACATTGGTATGGGTTACCTGAAGCTTTATTTACAGATAGGACTGTTCAAAATTATCCATTAGATTATAATTATCAAAATGAGCAAGACAGATTTGAAGAAGCTGGTAAACTTTGGAAACAAGCAGCAGAACCTTATTCAAAACATTGGAATTCGGTAATGAACGAATTAATAGATCTAGATTTCACTTTAGATCCTACATTTAATATTTATGAAGCGAGTCGAGATTTACAAAGAGCCAGAAGAGCAGAATGGCACGAAGATTATACCCTACCAACTTTATGGGAGTTTTTTGAGCCCAGTAAAATTTCACATGGGTCATATTGGCATGATTGGGGAACAGAGCAAGAAATAGAATGGAAAGAAAATTTTAGACTCTGGATGATATTTATAAATGAATATAAAAATAGAGGAGGAAGAGTCACTACAGGGTCCGATTCTGGATTTATATACCAACTATACGGATTCGCTTACGTAAGAGAATTAGAGCTACTTAGAGAAGCTGGGTTCCATCCACTGGAAGTTATCAGATCTGCAACTTTAAATGGAGCTGAAGCACTAAAAATGGATCATAAAATTGGTTCTGTACAAGTTGGTAAGTATGCAGATTTTGTTATTGTTGAAGAAAACCCACTAAAGAATTTTAAAACACTTTACGGCACAGGAGCTATAAAACTTACTACTGATAACGAAGTGGTTAGAGTTGGAGGTGTTAAATATACAATTAAAGATGGGGTAGTCTATGACGCAAAGAAGTTACTTGATGATGTAAAAAAAATGGTAGACTCAGAGAAATTGAAAACGAGTTGGAAGCTTAAACAACCTGGAGTTAATTAGCAGCAATTTTCACTGGAACAAGAAATACAGTTACAATTTTTACAATCTCCGTTTTTACATGGTTCACATGAACAAGTACAAGATAAATTTTTCATAGTAATGATTTTAAATAAATTTACAAAAAATATTTTAAAGGGATAGCTGATCTCCAAATCTTGCAAAGTTATATCCCAACTTTGAGATACTGTCTATAGCAGGATTATTTTCTTGTAATGAAATATTTGTGTGATTAAAATGAATGAAATATATTTTATTTTTCACATCTTTAGGTTCATTTTTAAATAAATTTAATGTTTCCTCCATAAAAGGATGAGGAATCTCATCCATAGATCTATCCACCTCTCCATCTTTGAAAAATGTAGCGTCTAAAAAAGCATAATCTACATCTTTAACTTCATTTATTATGTCTTTGTTCCATAAATTCCATTTGTTAATATCAGGAATAAATAATGCAGACTTGTTGGGTCCCATTATTTTATACCCAACTGTTTCAGAAAACTCATCTCTGTGAGGAACCGTAAATGGAACAATTTTTAAATTATTAGAAATTGAGATTTTTTTATTATTAAATATTTCAGTTAAATGAATATTCTTGAGATCAACTAATTGATTCCATGGACTATTTGATTCAAGAAAAATTTTCATTTTAGGCATAACGTATACTGGAACTTTATAAGCCCCCAAAGCCTCTCTTCCAAAGTACATTAAACCAGTGTAGTGTCCAATATGTGCATGAGTAATAAAAACTCCGTCGATTATAGTAGAAGAATTATTCTTATTTTTTAAAAACTTTAATTGCATACTAATATCTGGTGTTGCCTCTAATAAATAAGATTTATTATCAACTAAGTCTGTTAAACCTAGACTAGTTACAAAGTTTACAGCTTTTGAATTAAAATTTTGGTTGCAACAAAATTTTTCACACCCAATGTGTGGATAGCCAGCATCTTGCACATTACCTAAAACAGTAATAAACTGATTAGGTAGTTCCTGTTTTACACATGAAAAAAAAGTTAGAGATATAAATAGAAATAAGTATATAAGTTTATTCAAAATAATTATTTAATCAATCTATAGATGATAAAATATCTTCCATTTGGGATTGAATTTCTTGAGCATTTTTAGCAGCATCTATATCAAAATTAGTGTCATTAGAAGCATAAATAATTGACCTGGATGAATTAATTAAAAGCCCAACTTCATTATTCAAACCATTATCACAAACTTCTTTTAAATCCCCTCCTTGAGCACCAACTCCAGGGATTAACAGAAAATTATTTGGCACTATATTTCTAATTTCCTTTAAATAAGAGGCCTTTGTAGCACCTACTACATACATTAATTGATTGGAGTTTTTCCAGCTAGTACTTGTTCTAATAACCTCTTCATAAAGCTTTTTAGAATTATCTGCTATATTTTTTGTTTGAAAATCGAATGCACCAACGTTGGATGTTAACGCTAAAATAATAGTATGTTTATTTTGATATTCTAAAAATGGTTCGACAGAATCCTTACCCATGTAAGGATTAATTGTAATACTGTCAAAATTAAGAGTTTCAAAATATGCTTTTGCATACATGGAACTTGTATTACCAATATCTCCTC
>JABHBC010000019.1 GCA_018674025.1 Flavobacteriaceae bacterium | reverse complement strand
CAACCAAACAAAAATTATTTCCAATCAAGGCTATTCAAAGTGAACCATTGGTCTACGATGACTTTAAACCTTATATTATCTGGGTAATTCTAATTTTAATCCTGATTGCTGTTTTTGTCTATTATTTTGTTTTTAGAAAAAAACCGATAGTTGACCAGGAAGAGCCTATTGTTCAGATTCCTCCTTATGATGAGGCCATCGAAAAGCTTAAAAAGCTAGACAATAAATTACTTTGGCAAAATAATCAGATCAAAAAATATTATAGTGAGCTTACCGAAATTATCAGAGATTTTATTGAAAAAGAATTAAAAATACCTGCATTAGAAATTACCACACAAGAACTAATTGAAGCCCTCTCTAATCTGGATAAATCTGAGACTTTACAAATTGACAAAGAAACTACAAGAAAATTAAATTCTCTTTTAAGTGAAGCTGATTTAGTAAAATTTGCAAAATCGACTCCGCTTTCTCACGAAATTGAGGATGACAGAAAAAATGCAGAAAATATTTTAAATGACTTAAAACCCTTAATAATAGAAGAAGCTGAGAATGATGAATTGGAATAACTTTGAATTTAACAACCCTGAGTTCTTGTGGCTGCTAGCGTTAATTCCGTTCATAGCCACTTGGTTTTTTCTTGTGAGAAAAAAAGAAACAGCTACACTAACCGTTTCTAGTCTAAAAGGATTTAATACAACATCTAGTTTTTTACCTAAACTGAAACCTTTATTACCCATCATTAGATTAATATCTCTTACCCTTTTAATAATTGCATTAGCCAGACCAAGAAATGTTGCCGTAAGTACAAAAGTTAAAGCTAACAGAGGAATCGATATTGTAATGGCCATTGATGTATCTGCTAGCATGCTTGCAAGAGATTTGAAGCCTAATAGGCTAGAAGCTCTAAAGGTAGTAGCTACAAATTTTGTGAATAGAAGACCTAATGATCGTATAGGAATAGTTGTGTATGCTGGAGAAAGTTTTACTCAAACCCCTATTACAAGTGATAAGAGCATTACTAGAAGAACAATTTCAGAAATTAAATGGGGTCAGCTGGAAGGCGGTACGGCCATAGGAATGGGATTAGGTTCTGCAGTAAATAGGTTGAAGGAAAGTGAAGCCAAAAGTAAAGTTATTATTTTACTAACAGACGGAGTAAATAATTCTGGTTTTGTAGATCCAAAAACAGCTACTGAACTAGCAAAAGAATTAAACATAAAGGTTTATACTGTAGGAATTGGAACTAACGGTATGGCTGATTTTCCTTTTAGCAAAGATGCTAGAGGAAGATTACAGTTCCGTAAGCAACAAGTAGAGATAGACGAAGAATTATTGCAGTTTATAGCTAGTGAAACTCAAGGTCAATATTTTAGAGCCACAGACAATTCTGAGCTTCAAGAAAGTTATGACGAAATTGATACGCTAGAAAAAACAAAGATTGAAGAGTTTAAATATTACAACTATCAAGAAAAATATAGGGATTTATTATTTTTCGCAGGAGGATTATTGTTGTTAGAATTTATATTAAAAAACACCCTTTTTAGAAGTTTTATATAATGTTATACAGACTAGAAGAACCAATATACTTTTACCTATTTGCTATAATTCCAGTAATTATTGTGATCTTTCTTTTAGTGTCTTTGTGGAAAAAAAGAACTCAAAAGAAATTTGCTTCCTCAGGGTTATTATCTAAACTTGCGCCTAATATTTCTGTTTTTAAATCCATTCTTAAACTTTCATTTTTCTTAATAGGGATTTCATTCTTAATTCTAGCTTTGGTTAATCCTAAGATAGGGACTAAGCTGAAAACAGTAAAAAGAGAAGGTGTAGATGTTGTTTTTGCACTAGATGTGTCTAAAAGCATGTTAGCAGAAGACATTGCGCCAAACAGACTAGAAAAATCAAAACAAATTATTTCTAAAATTATTGATAAATTAGGAAGTGATCGTGTAGGTATTATCATTTATGCTGGAAATGCATATCCTCTTTTACCAATTACAACCGATCATGGTGCTGCTAAAATGTTTCTCCAAAGCGCAAATCCAGATTTAGTATCTAGCCAAGGAACAGCAATTAACGATGCATTAGATTTAGCCAAAACATACTATAACAACGATGATCAAACAAATCGTTTTTTAATTATTATCTCTGATGGAGAAGATCATCAAGAAGAAACTAAACAAATCGCACAAAATATTTCTAATGATGGAATTAAAGTGTACACCATAGGAGTAGGAACTGAGAAAGGAGCTCCTATCCCTATGAAGATAAATGGTTCGTTAATAGGGTATAAAAAATATAAGGGAGAAACTGTTTTAACAAAACGTAATCCGGTACTTCTAAAAGGTGTTGCTGACGCAGCTAGTGGAGTTTATATTGATGGTAATTTAACTGACAAACCCGTAAAAGCAATTGAGGATATTATTGGTAACGCACAAAAAACGGCATTTGAAACCAAACAATTCTCTGACTATAAAGACCAATTTCAGTGGTTTTTAGGAATTGGTATATTATTTTTATTAATAGATGTTTTTTTCTTAGACAAGAAAACCAAATGGCTAAAAAAAGTAGATTTATTTAACGAAAAAGAAAATTAACTAGATGAAGAAACTCATATCAATATCTGTATTTATTTCAATGATGCTGTCTTCTTTGGTTATGTATTCCCAAAAAGATTCTATTTCACTTCAAAGAGAGGCTAGAAAATTAGTTAGAGAAGGAAACAAACTCTACAATCAAAAGAAATATGCAGATGCCACTATTTCATATAAAAAAGCGCTAGAGAAAAATAGTTCTTACACAAAAGCAACCTACAACCTGGGGAATTCATTATTTCAAGAAAAGAATTTTAAAGAAGCCATCCCTCAATAT
>JABHBC010000173.1 GCA_018674025.1 Flavobacteriaceae bacterium | reverse complement strand
TAAGAGATGCTATTGCTAAAGGAGAAGTTGTTGGGCCGAGGATATTTACTGCTGGAAAAGCAATTGGTACTACTGGAGGTCATGCAGATCCTACAAATGGATGGAAAAACTCACTAAGAGGGGATCCAGGTCCAAAAGAAGGGGTTATTAATAGTATAGATGATGCTAAAAAAGCGGTTAGACAAAGATACAAAGACGGTGCAGATAATATAAAAATTACTGCAACTGGAGGAGTAATGAGTATTGCCAAAAATGGTCAAAACCCTCAGTTTACTTTGGAGGAAATTAAATCAATCTGCGATACTGCTAAAGACTATGGAATGATTATAGCAGCTCATGCTCACGGAGATGAAGGGATTCAGAGAGCAATAATCGGAGGAGTTACCACGATTGAACATGGAACACTTATGAGTGATAAGTCCATCGAACTTATGAAAGAATATGGAACTTATTATGTGCCTACAATTACTGCAGGTAAAGAAGTTGCAGAAAAAGCAAAAATAAAAGGATATTATGATGAATTAGTTGTGCCTAAAGCGCTTGCTATTGGCCCGCAAATTCAATCTACATTTGCAAAAGCTTATAAAGCAGGTGTAAAAATTGCTTTTGGTTCTGATGCTGGTGTATATCCACATGGAATTAATGGTAAAGAGTTTGGATATATGCATGAAGTTGGGATGCCAATAATGGAGTGTATACAGTCAGCAACTATTACAAATGCTTCAATTTTAAATATGGAAAATGATTTAGGTAAAATTAAAGAAGGTTTTATTGCAGATATTGTAGCAACTGAACATAACCCGTTGGATAATGTTTCAACTTTAGAAAATGTAGTTTTTGTGATGAAAGAAGGAGTGATTTATAAAAATTAATTTTTTACTCTTTATTTTTAAAACTTGCCCATATAATTAGGATCATTCCAGTTGTAACTGATAGATCAGCTATATTAAAAATACCTGTTTTAAAAACTCCACCTAAATCAATAAATAAAAAATCTGTTACAGATCCGTATAAAAATCTGTCGTAAATATTTCCAATACCACCACCAATAATTGAACTGTAACCAATAAGACTTAATTTGTCAATAGATTTATCTTTAAATACGTAAACTAAAACAGTTACAAGAACTCCTACTGGCAGAGCTAGTAATAAGATGCTTTTTATAACAGGTGAAAAATCACTGCCAAGACCTAGGAATGCTCCACTATTTTCAACATTAGTAATAATAAAATAATCAGAAATTATATTAATATCACTGTAAGGTGCTACATTGGCTCTGATCCAAAATTTGGATAATTGATCTAAAATGATGTTTAAAATCACTAGAGATATAATAGATAAATTTCTTTTATTTTTCATTTGTATTAAAATATTGTAGCTGAAGAAACTTCGGATTCTCTATTTATTTTTTTTACTAATCCCTGTAGTACTTTACCTGGGCCTACTTCAATGAACTCTGTTGCTCCATCTTCAATCATTTGTTGAATTGTATGAGTCCATCTTACTGGTGAGGTAAGTTGTGAAATTAAATTGGTTTTTATTTCATTCTCGTTCATTACAGCACTAGCAGTTACGTTTTGGTAAATAGGACAAGATGGCTTGTGAAATATGGTGGTGTTGATCGCTTTTTCTAGTTCTTCTTTAGCAGGATTCATAAGTGGTGAATGAAATGCACCGCCAACAGGAAGTACTAAAGCTCTTCTTGCTCCATTTTCCTTTAATTTTTCACATGCTTTATTAATTGCATTTATCTCTCCAGAGATTACCAATTGACCTGGACAATTATAATTAGCGGCTACAACAACTCCATCAATACTTTCGCATACTTTTTCAACAATCGAATCTTCTAATCCTAAAACTGCAGCCATTGTACTTTTTTGAATATCACATGCTTTTTGCATTGCAATAGCTCGTTTAGAAACAAGCTTCAATCCATCTTCGAAACTTATTACACCAGTACTTACAAGTGCAGAAAACTCTCCAAGCGAATGTCCAGCAACCATTTGAGGTTTAAAATTATCGCCCAACATCTTTGCTAAAATTACAGAGTGAAGAAAGATAGCAGGTTGTGTTACTTTAGTTTGTTTTAGGTCTTCAGCAGATCCATTAAACATTATTTCAGTGATTTTGAAACCTAAAATTGAATTGGCAGAATCAAATAATTCTTTAGCGATGTCACTTTGATTATAAAGATCTAATCCCATCCCTGAGAACTGAGCTCCTTGCCCTGGAAATACGTAAGCTTTCATATGTTTTTTATTTCGTAAGTTTCAAAGTTAAATGAATATTTATGTTTTTCATCTATATCATGAAATTCATCAGATATTTTAGTCCAATCGTTGCTGTCAATTTTAGTAAAATGTGTATCACCTTCAAAAGAATGATTAACTCTAGTTAGCTCTATTTTTGAACAATAGTCCATGGCTATTTTGTAAATTTCTCCACCTCCAATTACAAATGGATTAGGATCTTCATAACTGACATTAATAGCCTCTTGCATAGAATTTACATAGACAACATTTTCAATTTCTTTATTTTCTTTTTGTCTTGTAATGACAATATGTTTTCTATTTGGTAATAGGCCTGGAAAGCTGTCAAAAGTTTTTCTTCCCATAATAATGTGATGCCCTGAAGTAAGTCTTTTAAATCTCTTCAAGTCATCAGGCAAATGCCAAATTAATTTGTTGTCTTTACCGATAGTGTCATTTACGTCGGCAGCAACAATTATAGTTAAATTAGATCTAGTCATTTTTTTAAATTGCTACAGCTCCTTTAATATGTGGATGTGGGTCATAGTCAACCAATTTAAAGTCCTCAAATTTAAAATCAAAAATACTTTTAATTTCAGGGTTTATCTCCATTTTAGGTAATGGTCTTGTGTCTCTACTTAGTTGTAATTTGACTTGTTCAATATGGTTATTATATATATGTGCATCTCCAAATGTATGTACAAAATCTCCAGCTTGATACCCACACACTTGTGCAATCATCATTGTGAATAATGCGTAGGATGCAATATTGAAGGGAACTCCTAGAAAAACATCTGCACTTCTTTGGTATAGTTGACAAGACAGTTTTCCGTTATTTACATAAAATTGAAAAAAGGCATGGCATGGAGGAAGTGCGGCTTTACCATCTGCAACATTTTCTTCGAAAGATTTGGAAGTGTCTGGAAGAACAGATGGATTCCACGCAGAGACTAGCATTCTTCTACTATTAGGATTGCTTTTTAATGTAATTATTAGGTCCTTAATTTGATCAATTTCATCTCCGTTCCAATTTCTCCATTGATAGCCATAGACAGGCCCCAAATCACCATCTTTATTTGCCCACTCATTCCAAATCTTAACTCCATTTTCATTAAGATAACTAATATTGGTATCTCCATTTATAAACCACAATAATTCATGAATTATAGATTTTAAATGAAGCTTTTTTGTAGTAATCATCGGAAAGCCTTTACTTAAATCAAATCTTAGTTGGTGGCCAAAAATACTTTTTGTTCCAGTACCCGTTCTATCTCCTTTTTGATTTCCGTTTTCTAAAACTTCTTTTACTAAATCTAAGTATTGCTTCATTTGAAATATTTAAAAAATAAAAATAGATAAATCCAGAGAAAATTAAATAATAAAAATATTAAAGTTATTAACTTTTTAACCAATAATCATTCCTGCAAAAGTTGCAGATAATAGTGAGGCAAGTGTTCCACCTATCAAAGCTAAAAAACCGAATTCTGACAAGTTTTTTCTTTGGCCAGGAGCTAATGAACCAATACCACCAATTTGAATTCCAATTGATGCAAAATTTGCAAAACCACACAACATATAAGTAGCCATAATTATGGATTTTTCATATTTAAAATGAATCAAATTTGTGATGTCTTTAAGTTCAGCTAATTGCATGTATCCAATAAACTCACTAACAGCTAACTTAATACCTAATAGTTGCCCCATTAAAGCCATATCTTCTTTTGCAACTCCAATTAGCCACATTAATGGAGAAAATGTATAACCTAGAATGAACTCTATGGAGAGTTGATCATAGGAAGTATTTGAACTAATCCAGTTATTTATTTGACCAATCGTCCCAATTTTCTCAAATCCAAAGTTAATCATGGCTATAAAAGCCACAAATACTAATAGCATTGCCCCAACATTTGCAGCCAATTTTAACCCCTCTGTTGTTCCATTAGCTATCGCGTCAAGTAAATTAGAGCCAATTTTTTCTTGAGAGACATGTACCTCAGTGTTAATTTTTTCAGTTTGAGGATAAAGAATTTTTGAAATCACGATTGCTCCTGGAGCAGCCATAACTGATGCAGTTAACAGATGTTTAGCGTAAAATAACCTAACAATTTCATCTTCTCCACCTAAAAATCCAATATAAGCAGCTAAAACACCACCTGCTACTGTAGCCATTCCACCCACCATAACTAGTAGTATTTCTGACTTAGACATTTTTTCTAAATATGCTTTTATCATTAGAGGAGCTTCGGTTTGACCTAAAAATATATTACCTGCAACACTTAAACTTTCTGCACCAGATATGTTTAATAATTTTGTTAAAGCCCATGCCAGTGCTTTAACAAATTTTTGAATAACTCCTAAATAAAACAGAACTGATGTTAAGGCTGAAAAGAATATTACAGTTGGTAAAACTTGAAATAAAAATACATAGCCAAAACTTTCTACGTTCATCATATCTCCTAATAAAAATGTACTCCCTTCCATTGTAAAATCGAGTGTCTTTACAAATATCTTTCCGAAAAATTCAAATATTTGTTGAATAAAATTAACCTTTAAAACACCTACTGCTAACAAGAGCTGTGCGGCTAAACCAATGAATACTGTTTTCCATTTTATTGCTTTTCTGTTCTTGCTAAACAAAAATGCTATGAAAATTAAAAAAACCATTCCTGTAATTCCCTTTGTCATTCCAGAAATGGAAAATCCTTGACTAGGAATTAATGATTCAATCTTTTGAAATTTATAGCTAATTCCATTTTCTGTAAATTCTAGTTCATTTTCAGATAATAATGTAATATCATAAGTCCTTAAGGTGTCAGAAGGTGTATTATAGTTAAATGACAATTTATTGTTTGAAATTGAGTAACTACCCTCAGCCTGTAAATTATTTTTTGCTTCTAAGTTGTACTTAAAATCTTTTTCAGTAATACTTAATAGATCTGTTTTTTTAACTTCAAACAATTCATTTCCATTAGAATCTTGAATATTTTGAAAAAACCAATCACCTACAATAGATTGAGAAAAAATTGAGTTAAATGAAAAGATAAATAGTAAAATTGAAAGTTTTTTTAACATAATTATTGTCTTTTAGATATTTCATCTCTTATTAGAGCTGCATTTTCATAGTTTTCTTTTAAAACAGCAATTTTTAATAATTTTTGAAGCTCCTCAGTTGTTTTATTTTTGTAATCTTTCTTACTGTCTTTTGTGTCCTGGTGAATAATTTCTTTCAGAACAGAATCAGCTTGTTCTTCGTCATTTTCAACTTTTAGAATTACTCCAGCTTTAATTAAAATATTTTCATATGTAAAAATTGGAGCATTAAATCTGAGTGCAAGTGCTATTGCATCACTTGTTCTAGCGTCAATAACTTCTTCAATTTTATCTCTTTCGCAAATTATACTTGAATAAAATACTCCATCTACAAGTTTGTGAATAATCACTTGTTTAACAATTATGTCAAAACGGATAGAAAAATTTTTAAACAAATCATGAGTTAGGGGTCTCGGGGGTTTTATTTCTTTTTCCAATGCAATTGCAATGGATTGAGCCTCGAAAGCTCCTATAACAATTGGAAGTTTTCTTTGCCCTTCTAATTCTCTAAGAATTAGTGCGTAAGCCCCATTTTGTGTTTGACTGTAGGAAATTCCTTTGATAATTAAACGTACTAAGCTCATACTTGATTTAACAAATTGCAATCAAATTTAACCTTTTTATGTTATACTCAAAAGGAATTAGTTTTGAGCCTTGAAAGTTTTTAGTTTATTTATCAATTCTGGTACTACCTCAAAAGCATCTCCAACAACACCATAATCAGCAGCTTTAAAAAATGGCGCTTCAGGATCAGTATTAATCACGACTTTAACTTTTGAAGAATTAATTCCTGCTAAATGTTGTATCGCACCAGAAATTCCAATAGCAATATAAAGGTTACTTGCTACGGGTTTACCAGTTTGACCAACATGTTCACCATGGGGTCTCCAACCCAAATCAGATACAGGTTTTGAACAAGCTGTAGCTGCACCTAAGACCTCAGCTAATTCTTCTATCATTCCCCAATTTTCTGGACCTTTTAATCCTCTACCTGCAGATACAACTGTATCGGCATCAGCAATTGTTACTTTATCAGTAGCTTTATCAATAGACTTAACTTTTGTGTCATTTTGGGAAACATTTACAGAAAAATCTTCTAAAGATGTATTAGTTTTAACTTCATTTATCGAATAACTATTTTTAGCTAAACTTATTAATGCATTTTCAGTGTTAACCTTTGTGATTTCAAAGGCTTTGTTTGTAAAAGCTGTTCTTTTTACTGTTAATGGATTGTAGCTAGTTGGTAATTCACAAGCATTAGAGATATATCCAGCATTATGTTTTACAGCAAGTAGTGGAGCTAAATATTTTGAATCAGCACTTGAGCTTATAACTATAATTTTAGATTTTTCATTTTCTGCAGCTTCAAATATACATTGTGAGTAAGACATGGCGTTAAATGATTTTAACTCTTGATTAGAAATATTAAGAACTTTATCTACACCATAGTTTTGTAACTCCATTGGACTTTCTGCATTGATACATACTGCGGTCACAGTAGTGTTATTTTCATCAGCTATTGACCTAGCATAAGAAGCTAATTCGAAAGCTGTTTTTTTAAATTTACCCTGTTCTGATTCTGTGTATACTAATATTGCCATATTTAAATTACTTTAGCTTCGTTATGTAGTAAATTGATTAATTCATCTAGATTGTCGGAGGAAACTAGTGTTACCTCTCCTTTTGGTTTTGGTTTTTCAAATTCAATTGAGTTTGTTTGATTTGAAGCATCGATAGCTGGAATAACCTCAAGTTGTTTTTTTCTGGCCATCATGATTCCTCTCATGTTTGGAATTCTTAAATCACTTTCTTCTACCAAACCTTTTTGAGCTCCAATTACTAGCGGAATACAAGATTCAATAGTTTCTTTTCCTCCATCAATCTCTCGTGAAGCAGTCACATTAGTGCCATCAATCTCAAGACTTATGCAATTGTTTATAAAATTAGCATTGTTCAAACCAGCGATCATCCCTGGAACCATTCCTCCATTGTAATCAATGGACTCTCTACCCGCAATTACTAGATCATAATTTTCTTTTTTTATATAATTAGCTAACTGCTTAGCTACATTAAACCCATTCTCAGGATCCATGTCTATTCTAATCGCTTTATCTGCTCCAATAGCAAGCGCTTTTCTTAAAGTTGACTCAGTATCAGACAGACCTACATTAATCACATCAACTGTTGCACCTTGTTTTTCTTTAAACCACATTGCTCTTGTAAGACCAAATTCGTCATTGGGATTAATTACAAACTGTACACCATTTCTTTCAAACTTTGTATCTCCATCAGAGAAATTTATTTTTGAAGTTGTGTCAGGAACATGACTAATACAAACTATTATTTTCATATCTTTTGTTTTGGAGATCAAATATAATTAATAATACATAAATTACTATGCATGCATAGTAATTATTTTATTTTTTTTAATTATAATTATTAAATCCTTTAGTATTTTTGCAGTAAAATTATATAAATGAGAACAATTCAATTTAGAGAAGCTATTTGTGAGGCAATGTCAGAAGAAATGAGAGCAGATGAAAGTATCTATCTTATGGGGGAAGAAGTTGCAGAATATAATGGAGCCTACAAAGCTTCTAAAGGAATGTTAGACGAATTTGGAGAAAAAAGAGTCATTGATACACCGATTGCTGAATTGGGATTTGCAGGTGTTGCTATCGGCTCAACAATGACAGGTAACCGTCCTATAGTTGAATACATGACCTTTAATTTTTCCCTTGTTGGAATTGATCAGATTATTAATAATGCGGCAAAAATCAGACAAATGTCTGGAGGTCAATTTAAATGCCCTATCGTTTTTAGAGGCCCAACTGCATCTGCAGGTCAATTAGGTGCGACTCATTCTCAAGCTTTTGAAAATTGGTTTGCAAATACACCTGGTCTTAAGGTTATTGTTCCTTCAAACCCTTACGATGCTAAAGGTTTATTAAAATCTGCTATAAGAGATGATGATCCTGTTATTTTCATGGAAAGTGAGCAAATGTACGGAGATAAAGGTGAAATTCCAGAAGGAGAATACACTTTACCGATTGGAGTTGCTGACATTAAAAGAGAAGGTTCAGATGTTACTATAGTTTCATTTGGAAAAATAATTAAAGAGGCATACAAAGCAGCCGATAAATTAAAGGAAGAAAATATTTCTTGTGAAATTATTGATTTAAGAACTGTTCGACCTTTAGATATTAACACTGTACTTAAATCTGTTAAAAAAACAAATAGACTAGTTATTTTAGAAGAAGCTTGGCCTTTTGGAAATGTTTCTACTGAAATTAC
>JABHBC010000172.1 GCA_018674025.1 Flavobacteriaceae bacterium | reverse complement strand
TTAAACAAAGCAGATAAATCAATTAACTATTTATTATTAACAAAATATAGAATTGGGGAAAAAAGCAGTAATTTTGAAAAAAAATAAAAAACAATGAAAAAATTACTATCTGTAATCTTAATAATTGCAATAAACTCAATAATTAACTCACAAGAGAAGCAAATAAACCTTGAGGAAGTAACAGTAGTTTCTTCACCTAGAATTGAACTGGAATTATTTGAAAGCTCAAAGACTGTACAGGTAGTTTCAAAAGAAGAGATTATTAATAGCCCAGCGAATAACGTTGCAGAATTACTACAGCAAGTTGCAGGAATAGATATAAGAAGAAGAGGAACTTCAGGTATGCAAGCAGACCTCTATATTAGAGGTGGTGGTTTTGATCAAACTCTACTTTTAATAGATGGAATTAAAGTAGAAGATCCTCAAACAGGGCACCACACCATGAATATGGCATTACCTATTGAAGTAATAGAAAGAATAGAAATCATAAAAGGTTCTGCATCTAGAATATACGGACAAAATGCTTTTACAGGAGCGATAAATATTATCACTTCTAAAGTCGCAGAAGATATGGTCTCAATAAAATTAGAAGCTGGATCTTATGAGCAGCAAAATGCTTCAGTAACAATTAGCAAGAAAATTCAAGACCAATCTGTACTTTTCCATTATTCAAATAATAGTTCAGAAGGACATAAATACAATACCGATTATAAAAATGAAAATTATTTTTTAAAAAATAGCTTTAAAATGAAAGGGCAGTTGATTGACATGATATCTTCTTTTAATGAAAGAAAATTTGGAGCTAACGGATTCTATGCAAGCCCTGAAGCTATTGATCAATATGAAGAAACACAAGCTAGTTTATTAGGGTTTTCTACTAAAATAGTTAAAGAAAATTTAATTATAAAACCTAAACTATACTGGAAAAGAAATCAAGACATGTATGTTTATCTAAGACATAATCCATCCGTATATCGAAATTTACACATATCTAATAAAGTTGGTTTTGAGGTTAATGGGTCTTATAAATCAGAGTTTGGAAGTACAGGGTTTGGATTAGATGTTTCGTCAGTAAAATTATCTAGTAATAATCTAGGTAATAGAAATAGAACTATGGTGAATTTATTTTTAGAACAGCAAGTGAAATTCGCAGATGAAAAAATTGATTTAACGCCTGGTGTAGCATTTAGTTATTTTTCAGATGTTTCGACAAATATGAATTACCAAAGTAATTTTTTTAGGAATTTCTTTGCTTATCCAGGATTGGATATTGGCTATCAATTAAATAATGATATTAAATTATATAGTAATATTGGCTATACCTATAGAGTTCCTACCTATACAGATTTATACTATAATAGTCCAACAACAATTGGGAATGATAATTTAAATCCTGAAAAAGCATTAACACAAGAATTTGGAGTACGATTTGATAAAGATGGATTAAATATAAATATTGTTGTATTCAATAGAGATGCATCTGATGTAATTGATTATGTAAAAAATATAGAATCAGCTCCGTGGGAAGCATTTAACATTAGAGAGATAAACACAAAAGGTTATGAAGTTGATTTATCTTATGATTTTTATTTAGCTGCATTTTTAATGCATAGTATAAATATTGGATACACCAATATTAAAGATGATTTAAAACAGACTGATTTTAGTTTTTCAAGATATGCGCTAAATTCATTAAAAAATCATATTACTACCTCTTATAGTTTTGAAATCAAAAAAAACTTAAATAGCTCAATAGTTTACAAATATGCTGAAAGAAGCTTTGGGGAGAATTATTCTGTGATGGACCTAAAGTTAAATTATACTTTAAAAAATTATAAAATATCTCTAACTGGAAATAATTTATTCGATGCAATTTATAGCGAAACGAATTTAGTTGAAATGCCAGGAAGAAATATTTTAGTTGGATTAAATGTTAAGTTTTAAAAAAGATCGTTTACTTTTTTAAAAATTAAATCATTCTCCCATCCTCTATACTGTAAATAATTTATAAATTTTTTTTTACTATTTATACTAGTGTCCTGATTTAAATAATTAAATTTTTTTAAAGCTAATTCATCGAATGTTTTATTATAATCCTCATTATTAATTTGATCTAAAGCATTATTTATAAGAGCTGAAGTTATGTTCCTTTGACGAAGTTCATTTTTAAGTTTAATCTTACCCCATTGCTTAATTCTAAACTTTCCTCTAATAAAACTAAAAGCAAATCGCTCTTCGTTTAAAAAATCATCTTTAATTAATTCTACCAACACATTATCATGAAGGCTATATGGTATTCTCATTAGCTTCATCTTGTCAGTTACATCTTTATGACATCTATCTTGATATACGCAGTATCTTTGTAATTTTTTTACAATATCCGATTGCTTAAATAATTCACTCATAAATATTATCTATAAACTGTAATTTACGGAAAATATAAAGTTTATACCAGGAGCTGATATTCCGGAGGAGTAAGGTCTATATAACTTGTTAGAGATGTTTTCAATTGAAGCAGTGAATTGAAAGTTTTTGTCCAGTTCATATAAAGTTCTCAAATTTAAAGTATGCCAAGACGGAGAGTATGGGTTGCCATTTTCATCTGTAGCATATAAGTAAGGTTTGTCTCTTTCAGAATTTGAGAGTTGAGAAAATGAAAGTTCTGAATTATAATTGAAAAATAGATCGACTTTAGTTTTATTTTTTGAATATATAAAATGGATATTTCCAAAATGTGGAGAAACATGTCGAACAGGGAGATTTGCAGCGCCATCCATGTCTCTCTGTTCTCCATTTAAATAATTGTATTGAGTCTTAAAATCAAAATTGTCAGATAAATTTATCTTAAGTCCAGTTTCAAAACCATAAAGCCATGATTTTGAAGTATTTTGAATAGCATAAATGTCACTTAACTCTCCATGATAATTAATTTGATTAATGATTGAAGATCCACTTGGATCATCTGAATCAACAGTCATACTAAATGGACTTCTAATCATACTGTTATATAAATGAGTATAATAAACTGCAAAATCAAAATTGATTTTTGAGTTAACACTTATTAAACTTCCAAGTTCAGCACCAAATGATTTTTCGGGCTTTAAATCAGGATTTGGAACAACAACTATACCTGGTGCTGAATCAAATATTTTTCCTATATCATCAATATTTGGAGCTCTGAAAGCTGTTGTCAAATTAAACTTCCATTGAAAAGTATCATTCTGAACCCAACTTAATCCTAAAGCTCCTGTTAGCGCTCCTGTATTAAGATTAGCATTAGAGAAAGGGAAATTATGGAATAAATTATTTGCTGATAAATCAGCATTAATAATTAGATGGCTATACCTTAATCCAGAGTGAAAAATTAAATCTTTACTTGATTTGTACTTGTAAGTAAAATAACTTGCAAGAGATTCCCATGTCGAGTCATCAGGATATCTTGTTGCTATAGATGAAAATGAGCCATTTGATATATTATTTAGGTATGCCGTGGAGTTAACTTTGTTATTTAGATACTCTATACCATAGGAAAAATAAGATTTCTCATCATAAGATTTTTCAAAATCCAAATTCAAAGAAAAAATATTGACCTGTTCTTTAAATTCTTTTTGATCACTTGAATTTATCTTTCTGCTAAACCTACTTTCGTCAAACTTTTGATATGCAGTGGTTAAGATTAATTTATCATAGATTGGAGATTTAAAACTCTCTTTTGTGATCCTAGAGTTTATCAAAAGCCATTTTTGTGGACCATAATACCACTCACCATAATGAAGTTCGTTAGTGTCATTGTTGTATCTAATTAACCTATCGTATCTTGGAATATTCGAAGTTGAAGAATAATGAACCCCTAAGTCATATTCTGTTTTATCAGTTTTTAATAGAAATTTTTGCATAAAATTAAACTGAGAATATCCAGTATGCTTTTGAATTCTTGGGTCAGAATTAGAGAAAATAACATCCTGTCCATCTACCTGCTGAACATACTCCGGTCTTAGATAGTCTGAGGGACCATTAGCTCCCATTTTTAGATCATCAAAGTCAGAAAAAGAAAAACTAGTAAGGCTGGCAAAATTTTCAAATCCTATATTAAAGTCTATATGAGCAGTTTTTTCTTTGTTAGCACTAGAATTTCTAGATGTTGAGTTAAGTTTAAAAAAAATGCTATCTGATTCTGAAAACACAGGTTTTTTTGTTTGAAAGTTCATAGCTCCACCAATAGCATCACTACCATAAATAACAGAGCTTGATCCAAGAACGATTTCTGTATTTTGAATATTAAAAGGGTCAATTGAAATTACATTCTGTATGTTGCCACCTCTAAATATAGCGTTGTTTAATCTAACACCATCAACAGATAATGTTAATCTGTTCGTTGAAAAGCCTCTTATCATGGGGCTACCTCCACCTAATTGACTTTTTTGGATATACACATTACCACTACTACTTAACAAGTCAGCACTGGTTTGAGGATTACTTAATACTACATCTTCAGTTGAGATAAATATTACCCTTTGAGATATTTCTTTTAGATTTTGAGAGAATTTGGAAGCTGAAATAACAATTTCATCTAAATTGTTTGAATCAGGTTTTAACAAAATATTCCCTGTAATATTACTAAACTCTAATGTTCTATTTAAATACGAAATGTGAGATATTGTAATAAAATTGGCATTTTCAAATGCTGAAAGAGAAACGGCACCGTTTATATCTGACATGGTCCCTTTTTTAACTCCACCATTGAGTTCCTCATACAAAAGAGCTCCTGAGATTGGCTCCATTGTTACTTCATCTAAAACATAAATTTCCTGAGATGAAACCAAAAGAGAAAATGTAAAAATTATAAAACTGAACACTATTTTCATTAATCTGCAAAAATTTGATTTAATACTTTTAAAGACTTTGGGTCTTTAAATCCATCTACATGCAATTTATAGTAAATTAAAATATTTTTTAATATATCTTTTTTCTTTAGCTTATCTATAAATGGTAACTTGTTACTATCAAATTTTATGCCTAAAATTGTTTTGAATAAAACTAAGTCATCACCACTGATTACATACTTACTATTTTTTGAATTTTCAAAAAGTCCCTCTTCTAAATTAAAATAATCATAATGCATATTAGTACAGTCTGGATAAAAGCCCAAATAGTTAGTTATTTTCATTAAAAAGATTAAGTAAAAAGCTGAACTATCTTCAGACTGATCATACCAAATAAGAGAGGCTTCAATAAAATCAAATAACTCTACATCTTCAATTTCATTATGTATAATTGTAGATAATATTTCAGATAAAAACATAACTACAGAGCTCTTGTAAATATTAGTATGAAGAGATTTGAAACTATATTTGATTTTTAAATCTTTAATATATTGAATTGATCTATTTGGATTAAAATTAGTTTCTAAATCAAGAATATTTAAAAGTTGAAAGAAGGCGAATTTGTTTTTACTTTTCTTTGAGACTGAAATATTTTTAACCATATAAGATACTACCCCTAAATCTCTTGTAAGACATTTAATAATTAGGTCATTATCCTGATAACGAACTTTGGAGAGTACTATAGCGGAACTTGATACTAACATTATCTAATTATCATAATTTTTAAAATTTTTGTTTCATAACTTTCAAGGTCTGAAAGCATAACAATATAAACACCCGAAGAAACAGAATTATTAGCTAAATTTTTTCCATTCCAATAAGCAACACCACCATCAATTTCTAAATTAAACCCATTATATCTATTATTTACATTTGAATTTGCTTCAGCAACAAGATTCCCTGAAATATCTGTGATTTTTATATTAATATCATCTGTAATTCCTGAAATTTTGATCTTGTCAATATTCATGTTAAAAGATGGGCGGACCGGATTAGGATAAACATAAGATTCGTCCAGTGTAGAACTTGTAGTTGATCCCCCTGAATCAAATGACACCAGCCCTTTGTCTGTAGCAATAAATACAAGACCATTTACAAAATCTAATGCAATGTCATTAATATTATTGGAAGGTAATGGAGAATTATTCTTAGTAAAATGATAGATAGTTTGTTGCCCATTTTGTGAAAAGTAAAATAATCCAGAACCAATTGTTCCTACCCATTTGTTATTTGATCCATCTACTTTAATATCAGAAATAAATTGCTGTTCTAAAAGTTCTTTATAAATACCATCCTCTTCGATAACTATTTGTTGTGTAGAGACATTAACATCAAAGAAATTTGAAGTATTATATAAAACTCTAAGTCCCTTGATGGTTCCTATCCACAAATGATTATTGTTATCCATTGCTAGACTTTTGACATAAGGTGAAGGTAAATTTCCAATATCATTATCATTTATTCTTTTTAACAATGGATTTCCTGAATTTTCATTAAACCCTATTAACCCAGAATTTAAACCTCCAATCCATTTTGTTCCATTTGATCCAATTACAATATCACTAAATCCAAGTTCATCATTAAATCCATCAGGGATAATTTGAGTAAAATCATAACTTGACCATTGACTTGTGTTTAGGTTAAAAGACTTCAAAGGGTTGTCTACTCTAGAATTCATTAGCCATAAAGTACCTGAGTCATCAAAATTACTTCCCGAAATTCTAACACTATTATAGTTGGTATCATTTGAAATTAAAGACTCTAGACCACTATTTGATTGATCAAATAAACTTAAAGATTCTTCGGAAATTTCTAATAACCCTCCGTGATATGAACTAATAAATACATTATCCAAGTTAAATGGGTTTATAGAAATATTATTTAAATTTACCGCATTTTCAGGAATACTATCAAAACTTGTATTATTCCAATATCCGTCAGACAAATGACTAACCCCTTTTCTTGACAATGGATATGGATTATAAGTAGAGGTATAATCCCCAAAAGTAGCCCAAAGATTCCCATATAAAGAACTAATTGAAAAGACATTATTGTAAAGAGGTCCGACTGGTAATATTGAGTAATGTTGTTGATTATTATTAATGTTAATTTTAAGCAGTCCGTGTGTAGATGTGGCTACATAAACATAATTATTATATAATTGTGAACTGTTAAAATTAGTATTAAAATCACTACTTATAATTGAACTGTTTATTAAGTTAAAATTGGTATCATAAATAAAAACTTTTTGTTCTGTAGTAATTATTATTTTACCTTCATTTATAATAATTTTTTTAATCAGTTGAGGTAAAGAAATTACTTGACTAAATGTCCCATTATCAGATAAAAAAACACTGTTTTCATTAGTAAAAATAAAACTATCATTTATGTTTAATATAAAATCATAATCTCCTGCATAAATAGGCTCCCAGTTTTGAAAGTTGATTATATCTAAATCTAGACTAACTCTTTTTATCCCACCAAAATCTGGCAATACAGCGTATAAAAAATTATCATTAATTATTGTCTGATTTACTTGTTGTTGTGTTCCGGCTTCTCCTATGAATAAACTATCTCCAAATTCTAATGAATTTAAGTTGTATAATGAAATCCCATAATCAGTTGATATATAAATAATATTTCCCTGCTGTGTTAGTTCATTTATCTTTTTTTTATTGGGTGGTATTGTAGTCTTTTCAATTATGTCGTAGACAGTTATTATATTATCATTATTAAAATCAACAATTTGAATTAGACCGTTTTCATATCCAATTATTAGTTTATTAAAATTAGGACTGTAGTAAATATTTGAAATAAAATCTCCAGACAAACCATCAATAGTCGTAATTGTATTTAGTTGATCGTCTTGAGTTGAGTAAATATAAATTGAGTTTTCTGATGCAGTAAATATTTTTCCATTTCCAATTGAAGTATCAATTGAATTGTGATAAGAATAGTGCCCATTCCAGTTTTGAGAAAAACAAAAAGGTATACTCAACATTGAAAAAAAAAGAACGGCAATAAATTTCATGAAAAAAATTATAATGATATATCTATAAGAACGACAAATATATCATTATAATATAATAATATAAAACTAAACTATACCCTGAGCTAACATGGCGTCAGCAACCTTGACAAAACCAGCTATATTAGCTCCTTTTACATAGTCAACATAGCCATTGTCATCAGAACCATATTCAATACAAGAATCATGAATATCCATCATTATGTCCTTTAGTTTTTTATCTACTTCTTCTCTAGACCAATTATATCTAAGAGAATTTTGAGTCATTTCTAAACCTGATGTTGCAACTCCTCCGGCATTGGAAGCTTTCCCAGGAGCAAATAAAATTTTAGCTTTTTGAAATTCATGAACTGCATCCTTAGTGGATGGCATATTAGCTCCCTCACTTACACAAATACATCCATTTTTAAGTAATACCTTAGCATCGTTTAAATCTAATTCATTTTGTGTAGCACATGGAAGAGCTATGTCACATTTTGTAGCCCATGGAGTTTTTCCTTTAACAAACTCACTGTTTGGATATTTAATACAGTATTCGCTGATTCGCTTTCTTTGAACGTTTTTAAGATTCATTATGTGTTTTAGTTTTTCATCATCTATTCCTTCAGAATCATAAATATAACCAGAAGAATCAGACATTGTAAGAACTTTTGCTCCTAACTGAATTGATTTTTCAGCTGCAAACTGTGCAACATTTCCTGAACCAGAAATAACAACAGTTTTATTTGTTAAATCATCTCCTTTAGTAGCTAACATATTTTGGGCAAAATATACTGTTCCATAACCCGTAGCCTCTGGTCGAATTAACGAACCTCCCCAAGAAACTCCTTTACCTGTTAAAACTCCAGTAAATTCGTTACTTAATTTTTTGTATTTACCAAATAAGTATCCAATTTCTCTTCCTCCAACACCAATATCACCTGCAGGAACATCTGTATTTGGACCGATATGTCTAAATAACTCACTCATAAATGAATGACAACATCTCATAATCTCATTATCACTTTTTCCTTTTGGATCAAAATCACTTCCTCCTTTTCCACCTCCCATTGGCAATGTGGTAAGACTATTTTTAAAAACTTGTTCAAAAGCTAAAAACTTAAGTATACTCAAATCAACAGTTGGATGAAACCTTAAACCTCCTTTGTAAGGACCAATTGCTGAGTTCATTTGAACTCTATATCCTCTATTTACTTGAATCTCTCCTTGATCATCAACCCAACAAACCCTAAATGATATTACTCTTTCAGGTTCAACCATTCTTAGTAAAATATTTTTTCCGTGATATATGTCTTTATTTACTATGTAAGGAATTACAGTTTCTGCAACTTCTTCAACTGCTTGCATAAATTCAGGTTCATTTCCATTTCTTTCACGTACTAAATCTAAAAATCCGTTTATTTTATCTTGCATAACATATTTGACTTTAAATTATAATATTTTGATTAATCTCTATATAAAAATAATGATTTAATAAATATATTACATTAATCACTAATAATATTGTCATATTAATAAAAAAATCTATTCAAGAGCCTGTTTCAAGTCTTGAATTAAATCAGAAATATCTTCAATTCCTACACTAAGCCTTATAAGTGAATCTACAACACCCGATTTTTCCCTTTCAAGTTTCGGAATACTTGCGTGAGTCATACTCGCTGGATGACCCGAAAGAGATTCAACTCCTCCCAAGGATTCAGCAAGAGTAAATATTTTTAATCTTTCTAGAATTCGTATAGTTTCGTCGTAGTCGTTATTCTTAGAAGTAAAAGAAATCATCCCACCAAAATCATTCATCTGACTCTTGGCAATAGAATGGTTTTTATGATTTGTGAGTCCAGGCCAATATACTTTTTCAACTTTGGGGTGTTCATTTAAAAAATCTGCAATCATCTTAGCATTTTCACAATGCCTTTGCATTCTAATGTGCAAAGTTTTTATTCCACGTAAAACCAAAAAACTATCTTGAGGTCCCGGAATGGCACCACTGGCATTTTGGATAAAGTATAATTTCTCTGCCAAAGAGCTATTGTTAACCACAAGTGCGCCCATGACAACATCACTGTGCCCACCTAGATACTTAGTTGCTGAATGCATTACTATGTCAGCCCCTAAATCTAATGGAGTTTGTATGTATGGTGTTGCAAAAGTATTGTCAACAGCAAAGAGGATATTATTTGTCTTTGCAACTTTAGATAAGGCTTTAATAT
>JABHBC010000171.1 GCA_018674025.1 Flavobacteriaceae bacterium | reverse complement strand
TATTTTGAATTTTTGCTTGATCCTCTACAGATGTTAATGCACTATAGGTTTTAATAATTCCTGTATCGTTTACTACTTCGTTAGCAATATCAAAAGCATTTTTGGTCCTTGCTGAAATTTTAAATGATTCAATAAGATTTATAAAATTTGAAACTTTTAGTTTAATAGATGTACTAATATTTACCTCAATCCTATCTAGATCTTTACATAAACTAAATAAAGATACATTTGTAGTATTTGCCTGGACAATCAATTTATTAATTGTAGTTTGACCTATTCCTCTGGTAGGAAAATTAATAACTCTTTTAAAAGCTTCTTCATCATTTTCGTTAATGATTAAACGCAAGTAAGCCAGAACATCTTTTATTTCTTTTCTTTGGTAAAATGAAAGTCCTCCATATACTCTGTAAGGAATATTTCTTTTTCTTAAAGAATCTTCAAAAGCTCTGGATTGAGCATTTGTTCTGTATAAAATAGCAAAATCTTTGTTTTGTAACTGTTGAGAGTTTTTATTTTCAAATATAGAACTTGCTACAAACCTACCTTCTTCACCATCTGTTAAAAGTCTATTGACTTTGATCTTACTTCCTTCATCATTATCAGTCCAAACAACCTTTTCTAATCTTTTTTGGTTTTTTTCAATTAAGCTATTAGCAGCTTTCACAATATTCTTAGTAGATCTATAATTTTGTTCCAATTTAAATAATTTAACATCATCATAATCTTTTTGAAAATTTAAAATATTATTAATGTTTGCGCCTCTAAAGCCATAAATACTTTGTGCATCATCTCCTACTACGCAAATATTCTGAAATTTATCAGAAAGAGCTTTAACAATTAAATATTGTGAATGATTTGTGTCTTGATACTCATCTACCAATACATATCTAAACATATTTTGATATTTTGACAAAACTTGAGGGAATCTAGACAATAATTCATTAGTTTTTAAAAGTAAGTCATCAAAGTCCATTGCGCCAGCTTTAAAACATCTATTAACATACTCAGAATATATGTCAATTAATCTAGGTCTTCGAGCTTGTCTATCTGATTCAATTAGCTCATTGTTAGAATTGTATGCTTTAACAGTAATTAGACTGTTTTTATAGCTTGATATTCTAGAGTATATCTGTTTATATTTATAAATTTCTTTGTCAAGATTCAATTCAGAAATAATTGAAGAAACGAGCTTTTGAGAATCTTGAGTATCATAAATAGTGAAATTTGTTGGGTAACCTAATTTATCTGCCTCAATTCGTAAAATCTTAGCAAAAACAGAATGAAAAGTACCAATCCATAAATTTTTAGACTCATTATCGTCAAGCATTGAGGATATTCTTTCTTTCATTTCCCTGGCTGCTTTATTTGTAAAGGTTAGAGCTAAAATATTAAAAGCATCTACTCCTTTACTCATTAAATAAGCAATCTTATAGGTTAAAACCCTAGTTTTTCCAGATCCTGCACCTGCAATAACAATCATTGGCCCATCTGTTTGCAATGTAGGCTCTAGCTGAGATGGATTTAAATTCTGTAGTAAATTATTCAAATATTATATTTTAAAAAAGTGAAATTAGATAATGTATAGTAAATTTTGATAATTTATATCTAATAATTATAAACAATTTAATATGGACAATAAATAATGAATTAAGTAAAAAAATATTATTTTTATTTCGATGAACCATAACTTACTAAATACTCCAATTGATTACTTAAAAGGACTTGGAGTAAACAGGTCTGAAATATTAAAAAAAGAATTAAAAATTTTTAATTATAAGGATTTGATAAACTTATTTCCCAACAGATACATTGATAAGTCTAAATATTACAAAATTAAAGATCTTCCTAATTTTAGTTCTGATGTTCAAATAATTGGTAAAATTTCAAATATTAGTGAAATAGGTATCGGAAGAAAAAAAAGATTAATCGCACATTTAACTGATGGTGAGAATGAAATTGAACTAATCTGGTTTAAATCTTTAAAGTGGCTAAAAAAGAGTTTACTAATAAATACCAAATACATAGTATATGGGAAATTAAATTTTTTTGGTAATAAAATATCAATTCCACATCCAGAATTAGAAATTTTTAAATCTGATAGTCTAAGTAGAAGATTAAAAATTCAACCAATTTATCCATCAACTGAAAATTTGATAAAAAAAGGAGTTAGTAATAAAGTGATTTCTAATTTGATTAAGACATTACTATTCGATATAAAATTGAAGTTTAGTGAGACTATTCCTAATTACTTAATAAAAGAATTAAAATTATTAGATAAAAACACATCTATTTATAATATTCATTTTCCAAATAATAATGAATTATTGGAAGAATCAATTAGAAGGTTGAAATTTGAAGAATTACTTTTCCTTCAGCTACAATTATTAAAAAAAAATATAAATAGAAAAGACAAAATTAAAGGCTACAACTTTAGTGTTGTTGGAAATAATTTTAATAAATTTTATAAAGAAATCTTGACTTTTGAATTAACTAATGCCCAAAAGAAAGTTTTAAAAGAAATTCGAAATGATTTAGGAAGTAATGCTCAAATGAATAGGCTACTACAAGGAGACGTAGGTTCTGGTAAAACTATAATTGCTTTTATGAC
>JABHBC010000018.1 GCA_018674025.1 Flavobacteriaceae bacterium | reverse complement strand
TGTAGATATAATTAGAGAACATATTGCAATAAAAGAAGCTCAAAAATTAAATATTCCAATATTTGCAATGGTAGATACTAACTCAGATCCTAGAGAGGTAGAGTATGTTATTCCATCAAATGATGATGCATCAAAATCAATCACTAAAATTTTAGAAAATATTACTCCTGCTATACAGGAAGGATTAGCTGAAAGAAATTCTGAAAAAGAAAATAGTAAAGACGATTCTAAAGCTGTAAAGCCTGAGGCTAAAGTTGAAGAAACTAAAGTTGAAGAAGTTAAAGCTGAAACAGAATCAGAAACTAAATCTGAAGACAAATAAATTACGATACAACAATCTTATAATTTTTTCAAATCATGGCAAAAATAACAGCTGCAGAAGTAAATAACTTAAGAAAAACAACAGGTGCTGGAATGATGGACTGTAAAAAGGCATTAGTTGAGGCTGACGGTAACTTAGAAAAAGCAATTGAAATTCTTAGAAAAAAAGGGCAAAAAGTTGCTGCTAAAAGAGCTGATAGAGAATCCTCGGAGGGTGCTGCTATTACAAAAACTAATGATGATAACACAGTTGGAGTAGCCATAGTTCTTGGATGTGAAACAGATTTTGTTGGTAAAAATGAAGACTTTGTAGAATTAGCAAATAATATAGCTGTGATTGCACTTAACTGTAACTCAAAAGAAGAGCTATTAAATTCTAAAATTGGTGATTTAACAGTTAGCGAAAAATTGATTGAACAAACTGGTGTCATTGGAGAAAAGTTAGAAATAAATGCTTTTGAAAAAGTAAATGCCCCTTTTGTTGGATCTTATATACATGCTGGAAATAAAATTGCTTCAATAGTTGGATTATCTGCTAATATTGAAGGTTCAGATCTAGCTGCTAAAGATGTTTCTATGCAAGTTGCTGCTATGAACCCAATTGCATTAGATGAGAATGGAGTAGATTCAGTTGTAATTGAAAAAGAAATTGAAATTGCTAAAGACCAATTAAGATCAGAAGGCAAACCAGAATCAATGTTAGACAATATTGCTAAGGGTAAGTTAAAAAGATTTTTTAAAGACAACACTCTTGTGAATCAAGACTTTATTAAGGACAGTAAACAAAGCGTTAAAAATTATGTGAGTTCATATCAGCAAGATTTAAGTGTTGTTGAATTCAAAAGAGTAGCCTTAGGCTAATAATTTCCTTATTATTTTTTTTTATTTAATTAAAAAATCTGCAGTATCTTAGCTTAACTTCAAAATTAAGCATGAAATACAAAAGGATATTACTCAAACTTTCAGGTGAAGCCTTAATGGGCAATAAAAACTTTGGTATTGACCCAGAGAGATTACAAGACTACGCAACAGATATTAAACAAATAGTAGACTTAGGTGTACAGGTTGCTATTGTTATTGGAGGCGGAAATATTTTCAGAGGTTTTTCTAACAATAATGAACATAAAATTGATAGGGTACAAGGCGATCATATGGGTATGCTAGCTACCGTGATTAACGGTCTTGCTTTACAAAGTACTTTAGAAAATTCTGGAGCTCCAACAAGACTTCAAACTGCCATAAAAAT
Source organism: Flavobacteriaceae bacterium (assembly GCA_018674025.1). Taxonomy (GTDB): domain Bacteria; phylum Bacteroidota; class Bacteroidia; order Flavobacteriales; family Flavobacteriaceae; genus SGZJ01. The sequence continues at coordinate 6,799 of JABHBC010000018.1, read as the reverse complement.
TAATGAAGTTGCCGAACCTTTTATTAGAAGAAAAGCTATAAGGCATTTAGAAAAAGGAAGAGTTGTTATTTTTGGTGGTGGGACTGGAAATCCATATTTCACAACTGATTCTGCTGCAGTGCTAAGAGCAATTGAAATTGAGTCAGATGTAATTTTAAAGGGGACTAGAGTTGACGGAATATATGACGAAGATCCTGAAAAAAATATTAATGCAATAAAGTTTGATAACATTTCATTTGAGGATGTTTTAACAAAAGGATTAAAGGTAATGGACACTACAGCATTTACTCTTAGCCAAGAGAATAAATTACCTATAATTGTGTTTGACATGAACAAAAGAGGGAACTTATTAAAATTAATCTCAGGAGAAAAAATTGGCACAACTGTTAACCTTTAAATCATTTTAAATAAACTTAAATAGAATGGAAGAAGAATTAAAATTTATTTTTGAATCAGCAGAAGAAGCAATGTCTAATGCAGTAAAACATTTAGAAAAAAAACTATTAAATATAAGAGCAGGTAAAGCAAATACTTCAATGCTTGGAAGTATTGTTGTTGAATATTATGGAGCATTAACTCCATTAACTCAAGTTGCTAGTGTTAATACACCTGATGGAAGAACTATAGTTGTACAACCTTGGGAAAAAAATTTATTAGCTGAAATTGAAAAAGCAATTATGAATGCTAATTTAGGATTTAATCCAATGAATAATGGGGAAAGCATAATTATAAATGTTCCTGCACTTACTGAAGAAAGAAGAATTGATTTAGCTAAACAAGCTAAAAGTGAAGCAGAAGAAGCAAAAATTGTTGTTAGAAATTCTAGAAAAGACGCTAACAATGAAATAAAAAAATCTGATGGATTTTCTGATGATTTAAAAGAAAATGCAGAAAAAGATATTCAAGAATTAACAAACAAGAATATTGATAATATTAATTCAATATTTGAAGTAAAACAGAAAGAGATTATGACTTTATAATATATTATTTACTAGAATAATATTACTGTAATTAATATCTTTACTAAATACACAATTAAATAACATGGCTAGAGTATTTTTAGTTGGATTTTGGGATTCAGTTTCGAATTTAATTCTAAAAAACAGAATCTTAATAATCGCTTTATTATCCTTGGCTACTTCATTTTTTATTAGCCAATGGCAATATATAAAGTTTTCAAACACTGAAGCTAATTTGTTGCCAGACAATCATGAAGTAAACCTTGAGTACTTAGATTTTACTGATAAATTTGGGGAAGAAGGAAATTTGATTGTAATTGGAGTTAAAGACTCTTTACTCTTCACAACTGAAAATCTCAATGCATGGAATAATTTATCAAAGGTTTTAAAAGATACTAGCTTTGTTGAGTCTGTAATAGCTATTGGTGACTTACAAAAACTTAAAAAGGATAAAAAGAAACAACAGTTTTACCTCGAACCTTTTATAAAAGATACAATCAAGTCTGATATTGAACTAATTTCAATAAAAAAAGAGCTGTTTGAAAAATACCCTTTTTATGATGAATTTTTATTCAATACTAAAACAAAATCTGTAAGAACAGCTATTCATTTAAAGAAATCAATAGTAAATGAACCTGGTAGAGAAACATATATTAATAATGTTTTAATCCCTAAAGTTAAATCGTTTGAGTCAAATTACAATTTGGACATTAAAATTTCTGGCATGCCTTACGTCAGAACAAAAAATGCTGAAAACATAAAAAGTGAAATCTCCACTTTTGTGATTTTAGCTCTAATAATTACTTCAATAATATTTTTCTTGTTCTTTAGGTCTTACCGTGCAACGTTTATTTCGTTATTTGTTGTAATGATTGGGGTTGTTTGGACGGTTGGAATTTTAGGGCTTTTTATCACAAATACTCCTCCAGGTGATTTTGAAATTTCGGTTCTTACTGGTCTTATACCACCACTAATAATAGTAATTGGAATTCCAAATTGTATTTTTCTTATAAATAAATATCAGCATGAAGTAAATAAGCATGGGAATAAAGCAAAATCTCTACAAAAAGTAATTACTAAAATTGGGAATGCTACTTTAATGACAAATGTAACTACTGCATCAGGATTTGCAACTTTTATCATTACAAATAGTAAACTTCTAAAAGAATTTGGTATTGTAGCATCTCTTAGTATTTTGGCAATTTTCATATTATGTATTTTAATAATTCCGATAATTTATAGCTTTTTACCAATTCCTGAAGAAAAGCACTTAGAGCACTTAAATAGAACTTGGATAAATTCTTTAGGAGATTGGATTGAAAAAACTGTAAAAAAAAGTAAAATCAATATTTACATAATTTCTGTTCTACTTCTTGTTACAAGTATTATTGGTATATATCAAATTCGAATTTCTGGTAGTATTATTGACGACATGCCACAAAAAGCAGATTGGTTCGATGATATAATGTTTTATGAAAAAGAGTTTAACGGAATAATGCCTCTAGAGATTTTAATAAATACCAAGCGCAAAAAAGGAGTTACAAAACTTTCCACCATAAAAAAAATGAGTAAAATAGAAGATGTAATTCTAGAAATTCCTGAATTATCTAAACCTATTTCAATGGTAAGCTTAGTGAAATACTCTAAACAAGCATATTACAATGGCAACCCTAAATATTACCAAGTTCCGACTTCTCAAGAAAATAGCTTTATATTATCGTATGCTAAAAATTCAACTTCTGGTTCTGATGTTGATCTAATTAAAAACTATGTAGATTCTACAGGTCAATACACAAGGATCACAGCTTTTATGAAGGATATGGAAATTGAAAAGATGGAAGAAATTGAAAAAAAATTAAATTATGAGATTTCTAAAATAATGCCATCCAATAATTTTGAAGTTTCAATAACAGGAAAAGCATATTTATTTCAAAAAGGAACTAAATATTTGGTGAAAAATTTAATTATCTCTCTTTCTTTAGCCATATTTTTAATAGCACTATTAATGGCCTATATGTTTAGATCTTTAAAAATGATATTTATTTCTTTGATTCCTAACTTATTACCATTGATTGTTACTGCCGGTTTAATGGGTTATTTAGGTGTTGCCATAAAACCATCTACAATACTAATATTCAGTATTGCATTTGGGATTGCAGTTGATGATACAATTCATTTTCTAGCTAAATATAGACAAGAGTTAATTACTAATAATTGGGAAGTAAAAAAATCTGTCTACAATGCTCTTCGTGAAACTGGGGTTAGTATGTTTTATACCTCAATTGTATTGTTTTTTGGGTTTTCAGTATTTACAGTATCAAATTTTGGAGGTACAGTAGCTCTGGGCGCATTAGTTTCTGCCACATTATTATTTGCAATGTTATCTAACCTTTTACTGTTGCCTTCAATGTTACTGTCCCTAGAAGGCTCAATAGCAAATGAAAAAGTTTTAAAAGAACCTTTGATAAAAATTATTGAAGATGAAGATGTGGTAAATTAAGTATAATTTATTTTAATACTTATCTTTGAAAATATAATTTAAAGTCAAATGAAAAATCATTCAATAAAAGATCTTTTGCTAAGTACCAAAACTATGTCTAAAGTAACCATAAATGGTTGGGTTAGAACTTTTAGGGCTAATCGCTTTATAGCATTAAATGATGGCTCATCTATTTCTAGTGTACAATGTGTTGTTGATTTTGAAAATTTTGACGAAAGTGTTTTAAAAAAAATAAATACCGGAACAAGTTTAGAGATTACTGGTGATTTAGTTGAAAGTCAAGGAAGTGGTCAGAAATTTGAAATTATTGTCTCTGACCTAAGGGTTTTAGGTGAATGTGATTCAGAAGAATTTCCTATACAACCCAAAAAACATTCGTTTGAATTTCTACGTGATAATGCACATTTAAGGACCAGGACTAATACTTTTAGTGCCATTATGAGACTGCGATCAAGTTTATCATTTGCTGTACATAATTATTTTAACTCCAATGGTTTCTACTATGTTCATACCCCTATAATTACATCAAGTGATGCTGAGGGAGCTGGTGAACAATTTAGAGTAACCACTCTAAATCCAAAAAATCCACCGTTAGATGAAAATAGTGAAGTGGATTTTTCTAAAGATTTTTTTGGTAAAGAAACAAGTCTAACAGTTTCTGGACAACTGGAAGCCGAAACCTATGCTATGTCATTAGGAAAAGTATATACTTTTGGGCCAACATTTAGAGCAGAAAATTCAAATACATCAAGACATTTATCTGAATTTTGGATGATTGAACCTGAAGTTGCCTTTATGGATTTATATGGTAATATGGATTTAGCAGAAAGTTTTTTAAAATATCTGTTACAATACATTGTCAAGAACAACATCGATGATCTAGAGTTTTTAGAACAAAGATTAATTAAAGAAGATAAAACAAAGCCGCAAAATCTTAGAAGTGAAATGACTCTAATTGAAAAAATCAAATTTGTTATAAACAATGATTTTAAGAGAATAAGTTATACTGAAGCGTTTGAAATACTAAAAAATTGCAAGCCTAACAAGAAGAAAAAATTTAAGTATTTAATAGAAAACTGGGGTGCAGATTTACAAAGTGAACATGAAAGATATTTAGTTGAAAAACATTTTAAATGCCCAGTCATAATATATGATTATCCTGCAAAAATTAAGGCCTTTTACATGAAACTGAATGATGACAACAAAACTGTTAAAGCAATGGATATTCTATTTCCAGGCATTGGAGAAATTGTTGGTGGATCTCAACGTGAAGAAAGATTGGATGTCTTAAATAAAAAAATGAATGATATAGGCGTAAATCCAAATGATTTGTGGTGGTATACAGATTTGAGAAAGTTTGGGACAGCTAAACATTCAGGTTTTGGACTTGGATTTGAAAGGTTAATTATGTTTGCAACCGGAATGTCAAATATTAGAGATGTAATTCCTTTTCCAAGAACTCCACAAAATGCAGAGTTCTAAAAATTTAACAGATGCTTAAGCAGTCCTTAAAATTAAAATTATCTCAAAAGCTATCTCCTCAACAAATCCAATTGATGAAGCTAATTCAATTGCCTGTTTTAGATTTTGAACAAAAACTAAAACAAGAAATTGAAGAAAACCCTGCGCTTGAAATTACAGAGCTTATAAATAATGATGAATTCAATGATGATGAAAATATTGATGTGGAAGATTATATCAATGATGATGAAATTCCTGATTACAAACTCAATTCTTATAATTCTTCTAATAAAGATGAAAATTCTATCCCCTATGCATCAGGAATGTCATTTACACAACTAATTCTTAATCAATTACGTACAGAAAGATTAAATGATTTAGAAATGAAAATTGCTGAATTTCTGGTCGGGTGTATTGATGAGGACGGATATATTCGACAAAACCTTGAAGATATAATTGACGATCTTGCTTTTACTCAAAATATAATTACAGAACACAAGACCGTAGAGTCCATTCTAAAAATTATTCAAAATCTAGATCCTCCTGGAATTGGCGCAAGGTCTCTTCAGGAGTGTTTAGTATTACAACTAAGAAGAAAAGATTCAAATGAAATAAGTACAAAACTAGCTTTAGATATAATCGAAGATTCATTTGATTTATTTTCTAAAAGACATTTTGAAAAGTTACTAAGTAAGTATCAGATATCAGAAGAAGAATTAAAAATAGCTATTAAAGAAATTGAAAAATTAAATCCTAAACCAGCTAATTCATTGTCTGTCAATAGTACAAAATTAATTGAACAAGTAATTCCAGATTTTAAGATCGAAATAATAAATGATAAATTACTGTTAAGTCTAAATGGTAGGAACAAACCAACTATGAATGTTAGTAGGGAATATACCGAAATGCTCAAAGGATACAGCTTAGAAAAAAAGAGAAAATCTCAAAAAGAAGCAGTACAATTTATAAAACAAAAATTAGATTCCGCAAAATGGTTTATTGAAGCTATTGAACAAAGAGAACAAACATTAATGTTGACTATGAAAGCAATTATGACATTTCAAGAAGCTTACTTTTTGTCTGGTGATGAAAAGAAAATAAAACCAATGATTTTAAAAAATATTGCCGATAAAATTAATATGGATATTTCTACAATTTCTAGAGTCGCGAATAGCAAATACGTTGATACACCATACGGAACAAAATTGATTAAAGAATTCTTCAGTGAATCAATGATAAATAATAAAGGAGAAGAAATATCTACAATTGAGGTAAAGAAAAAACTTGAGAATATTATTGAAGAAGAAGACAAACGAAAACCAGAAACAGATGACTCTTTAGTGAAACTACTGAACAAAGAAGGGTATAAAATAGCAAGAAGAACAGTCTCTAAATACAGGGAGCAATTAAATATTCCAGTAGCAAGATTAAGAAAACAAATTTAGATAAAAAGAAAACTTTGTTAATTCTTGTTTAAAGAAACATCACCAATTCTGGTAGTATAGTTGATTTTTAAAGCATTGACCTTTCTAAGTTCCTGTTTAACATCTCCTACGATTCCCATAGAAGCTTCTTTATCAACTTTTAAAGCGGTAGTAAGGAAAGGTCTTAATTCCTCTCTTTTAGATTCTCTTTCTGAGTATATGAACGCAGGGACATCAGAAACCTCAGCAAACTTGTCATTAAGCTGTATTCTAGCCTCTTCACCAAACTGATCTTTAAAGCCATCGTTAGGTCTTCCTAAGTATATGTACATAACCAAATCTTTCTTGTCTAATTTTTCAACTTGATCTGCAGCAGGAAGTTCATTTTTTATTTTCAATTCATTATCTCTCATGACAGTAGCAACCATAAAGAAGAATAATAGCATAAAAACTAT
>JABHBC010000170.1 GCA_018674025.1 Flavobacteriaceae bacterium | reverse complement strand
CTTCAACTCTAGCATAGGCTTCATCGTTAATTCACATTATGAAACAAATGGCGCAAAAAAAAATGGATAGCTATATAAAATATTCTCTATCAGTTGATAATAAACTTTTCAATATAACTCAGTATCTTTTTTTGCGAGCACGGTAGATTATTATATATCAAAAATAAGAGTTTTGTTCCAAAAAAAAGTAAGATTTCATTTTATATCTTTGTTAAAATTAAATCTAAATACTAATGAAAAATATAGTTCTCACCTATTTATTTTTATTAATTTCTTTTTCAATAACCTCTCAAGAATTAGATCTAAATTATTACATCCCCTCAAATCAAAATTATAATGATAAGATCCCAACTCCTAAGGAGATTATAGGTCATCAGATAGGAGAGTGGCATATTACTCATGATAAACTAGTTGAGTATATGAAGGTATTAGCTAAATCATCTGATCGTATTACTCTTGAAGATAGAGGAAAAACTTTTGAAGGAAGACCCTTATTATTGTTAACAATAACCTCTCCAAGTAATCACTCACGTATAAATGACATAAGACAAAGGCACATAGATGGAACCAATGACTCATCATTAGATGTAACCAGTGACCCAATTATAGTCTATCAGGGTTTTTCTATCCACGGAAATGAACCAAGTGGCTCTAATGCTGCTTTAGCTGTGGCATATTATCTAGCAGCTTCATCAAGTTTAGCTACTGAAGATTTGTTAAATAATACGGTAATTTTATTTGATCCATCCTATAATCCAGACGGATTGCAACGCTTTGCTTATTGGGCCAATACAAACAAGAGTAAAAATATTAATCCAGATTCAAATGATAGAGAGTATTTTGAAGTTTGGCCAAGAGGTAGAACTAATCACTACTGGTTTGATATGAATAGGGATTGGCTACCAGTACAGTTGCCAGAATCTAGGGCTAGAATTGCATCATTTCACAAATGGTTACCCAATATATTAACAGATCATCATGAAATGGGATCTAATTCAACTTTCTTTTTTCAGCCAGGTATTCCAAGTAGAACACATCCCCTAACACCACAACTAAATCAAGATTTAACAAGAGAGATCGCTACTTATCACGCAAAAGCATTAGATAAGATAGGTTCACAGTATTATTCAGAGGAAAGTTTTGATGATTTCTACTATGGAAAAGGATCTACATTTCCAGATATCAATGGAAGTATTGGTATTTTGTTTGAACAAGCAAGTTCTAGAGGTCATGCACAAGAAACATCTAATGGAGTTTTAACGTTTCCATTTACAATTAGAAATCAATATACTGCAGCGATGTCTACACTTGAAGCTGCAAAAAATATGCGTGTAAAAATATTAAAATATCAACAAGACTTTTATAAGAAAGCAAGGAATGAATCATCTAGAGCTAAAGCTATTGTTTTTGGAGATCATAAAGATGCTGCCAAAAGTTATCATTTAGCGGAGGTTTTAAAAAGACATCAAGTTACTATTCATGAAGTGAAGTCAGATTTTATCGCAGATGACAAAAATTTTAGAAAAGGATATAGTTACGTTGTCCCAATGAATCAAAAAAACCAAAAATTGGTAAAGGCAATGTTTGATGCAAGAACTAGCTTTAAAGATAGTTTATTTTATGATGTTTCTGCTTGGACATTTAATCACTCATTTGGTGTAGATTATGCTGAAAATATTTCTTTAAATAATGCAGGGCCAGAAATCAAAACATTAAAAATAAATGAGGGTAGTGTTAGTGAAAAGAGCAATGTTGGATATCTGATGCCCTGGAATGAATATTATACACCCAAAGCGTTAAATGCAATATTGCAAAAAGGGATACGAGCAAAAGTATCTATGAAAAACTTTAACAATGGAGGTAATTCATACGATTATGGTACCATTCAAATACCTGTTCAAAACCAAAAGTTGGGTAGTCAAGAATTATACGATTTCTTAAAAACAGTTGCTAATGAAAGTCATGTAGAAATTAATGGCGTATCAACAGGCTTAAATAACGGGATAGATTTAGGGAGTAGTAATTTTAAGAATATTTCATTACCAAAAGTAGCCATGTTAGTTGGTAATGGAGTAAATGTGAGTGACCCTGGAGAAATTTGGCATTTATTCGATCAACGGTATGATATGCATGTTACGAAATTAGACATGATTTATTTTAATCGAATAGACATAAGTAAATACACAGTTATTATAGCCCCTAATAGTTGGGGTTTAGATAAGAAATCAATTGAAAAACTCCAAAAGTGGGTTCGTGATGGAGGTACTTTAATAGGTTATCGAGGTGCAGCTAAATGGTTAAAATCTAATAAATTTATAAACTTAGAATTTGTAACCGCTAACATAGATACTGTTAAAGATGTTTCTTTTGAAGCAAAATCTTTGAAAAATGGAGCCCAAGTAATTGGAGGTGCTATTTTTGAGGCAAATGTAGATCGTTCTCATCCTATTAATTTTGGTTACAAGAATGATAAAATTGCTTTATTTAGAAATACAACTCTCTTCATGAAAGCAGATAAAAAGAGTTATAACAATCCTATTCAGTACACAAATAATCCTTTATTAAGTGGTTATATTTCAAAGGAAAATGCTAAAGCTATAAAAAATACAGTTCCTTTTAAAGTCCAAAGAATGGGTAGGGGAAGGGTTGTTGTATTTACTGATAACACAAATTTTAGAGCTTTTTGGTATGGAACTAATAAGTTATTAATGAACGCAATTTTCTTTGGTGATAAAATGTAAATAATTTGAAAGTCATGATTTTTTAGCAAAAGATTTCATGACTTTTTTGTCAATCAAAAAATGCTTGTAACAAAATATAAAATTACACGTCTAATTAGAAATATATTTTAGGGTTTTATGAGTTTTTT
>JABHBC010000169.1 GCA_018674025.1 Flavobacteriaceae bacterium | reverse complement strand
ACTACTTTTCAAATAGTTTTTTATTCTTTCTGGGCAATAATTATGTCCATAGTCCCATATTTTAATGTCACCGGGGATCTTTTCCTTTCTCTGTATGGTTTAGTAATCGTTATTATTTTAGGAATGTTCTTGTTATTTTATTCCTTCAAATTATTTAAAAACAGTACAACTCAAAATGCAAAAGTTTTAATGTATGTGAGTATTTTATATTTAACATTAGTACAAATTGTATATTTAATCGATAATTTATATTAGTTCAATGGATTTAACACAAGGTTCAAATAAAACAAAAAATACCAGAGCAAAAAAAATGATGTTGTGGTTTGGAATTGCATCACTTATTATGTCATTTGGAGGTTTAACTAGTGCTTTTGTTGCAAGCAAAACAAGAGTAGACTGGATGGCTGATCATGAACTTCCAAGTGCTTTTACGGCTAGTTTAATTGTAATAATATTAAGTAGTTTATTTGTATATCTCTCAAAGGTTTCGCTTAGAAAGAATGATAAAAAAAAGAGTACTATTTTATTTTTTCTTGCTGTAGTTTGTGCTGCAGTATTTGTTTCATTACAATTTTATGGCTTTTCACAATTAATTGACCTGGGATATTATTTCACAGGACCAACAAGTAATGTTACTTCTTCGTTTATTTTCTTAATTGCTTTTTTTCATTTATTACACGCTGCGGTTGGTTTACTCTGCTTGACAGTAGTTTTAATAATGCTATTGAGAGATAAATATCAAAGTGATAATATGTTAGGATTTGAATTAGCAGCTAACTTTTGGCATTTTGTTGATGTTTTATGGATATACTTATTTTTATTTTTAGTTTTCTTCATATAAATTAATTATTTTTGTACCGTTTTTAATATAAATCATATTTATGAGTTCTACAGTATCTGCAACAAGTCAAAATGAAGATTGGTCCGGAGGGAATAAACCCATGAAGGCTAGCTATGGAAAGTTAATGATGTGGTTTTTTATTGTATCGGATGCATTAACTTTTTCAGGGTTTTTAGCAGCTTACGGATTTTCAAGATTCAAGTTTATTGATTCATGGCCTATAGCTGATGAAGTTTTTACTCACGTTCCATTTATGCACGGGCAGGAATTACCAATGATCTATGTAGCTTTTATGACATTTGTACTAATCATGTCATCAGTTACAATGGTGCTCGCTGTAGATGCTGGTCACCACATGAACCAGGCTAAAGTGACTTTTTACATGTTCTTAACAATTATTGGAGGTCTAATATTTGTTGGTTCTCAAGCATGGGAATGGGCAACTTTTATAAAGGGTGATTATGGAGCTGTTAAAACTAATGGAGGTAATATAATCCAATTTGTTGATGCAGATTCTAATAAACGGATAGCACTTAAAGATTTTGCCACTACAATCGAAACTGAAAGAGAGCAAAACCTAGCTAAAAATGGGGTTTGGTTCATGTCTGAATCAACTTTATCAGATTACACTCTTGATGAAGTAATTGAAGGTTTTGAAGCATCACCAAACCTACTAGTCAGAACTCAAATTATTGAAGGTAGTCACAAAACAGTACTTTCAAGAGAAGAGTCATTAAAAATGCTAGTTGATAATGGTTCTTATGTTGTTGAAGGTGCAAACCTTATTGATAACGAATATGGGACTCCACTGTTTGCAGATTTTTTCTTTTTTATAACTGGATTTCACGGCTTCCACGTTTTTTCAGGAGTAGTGCTAAACATAATTATATTTTTCAACGTTATTCTCGGTACATACCAAAGAAGAGGGAGTTATGAAATGGTTGAAAAAGTAGGTTTATATTGGCATTTTGTTGATTTAGTTTGGGTATTCGTATTCACATTTTTCTATTTAGTTTAATTATATATTATTGATATGGCTGACGGGCACAAGTTAGAAATTTTTAGAGGTTTAATTAAATTTAAATCTAACACTCAAAAGATATGGGGTGTACTAATCTTACTTACTATTGTTACAACTGTAGAAGTAGTTTTAGGAATAATTAAGCCTCCATTTATGATGGAAAGCTTTTTAAGTATGAAAATCTTAAATTGGATATTTATTATCTTAACTATTGTTAAAGCATATTATATCACATGGGACTTTATGCACATGCGTGATGAAACACCAGCTTTAAGAAGAGTTGTTGTTTGGACAGCAATATTTTTAATTTGCTACTTAATGTGGATTTTAATTCAAGAGGCAGGATATATATTTGATACATACGATCAAGGCTACATCAAAAGAGATTTTTAATATTTCTTTTGCTTCTTTTTATATAAATATAAATGAATTCGACTTCTTTAAAAAAATGGTTAATACTTTCAGTATTATTTTTCTTGCCAGTCATTTTCCTTCTTTTTTTATATCCTTCAACCCATAACTACAACTCATTAGATATTGTTAAAAATAATGTTAAAGATGTAGATTCATTTACTTACATAGAAGAAGATAAAAGACTTCTTCGTGGCAATATAACTGTCCTTGCTTTTTTAGGCGACAATCCTATGGATAACTTGACAGTAGCACTAAATCTCAAGGAACTTATTTACGATAAGTTTAAGGGCTTTAAGAAATTTCAATTATTAATGATTGTTCCAAATGGCTCTGAAAACCAAGTAAATGAATTGTTGTTGGAATTATATGCGTATGATGAATTAAAATATTGGGGATTTGCTTTTGGCTCTAGAGATCAAATTAAGGACTTGCACAGTTCTCTAAAATCCTCAAATGCTTTAAGCAATGATTTATCGTCTCCTTACATTTTTATTGTTGACAAAGATTTGAATCAAAGAGGTAGAATTGATGATAGAAAACCATCTGATGTAGATAAAGGAGTTAAGGTTTTTGGATTAAGTTCATATAACTCTACTAAAGTTTCAGAAATAAAAAATAAAATGAATGACGACTTAAGAATTTTATTTACTGAATACAGACAAAAGCGTAAAGCTGGTGTTGATTCAAACAACAGAAGAAATGAAAACATTGAGAATTAATGAGTAAAAGAAATAATTCATATATAGGTATTTCATTTATAGTATTAGTTTTTGGAATAATTTTTGTTCCAAGAATTATTGATCGACTATCAAATGACGATATAGCTAGAGAAGAAAGTAGAAGTAGATCTGTTAATAACAATGTAGGTGATTCTAATTTGATGTATCTTGAAATTAATGGAGAGAGAAAAAAAGTACCTAATTTTTCTTTTACTAATCAAAATGGGGTGCTCATTACTAATAAAGATTATGAGGGAAAAGTATATATTGTAGAATTCTTTTTCACCACTTGTCCTACAATATGCCCTATTATGAATTATAATTTAGTTGAGATTCAAAACTCATTTAATGAATTTGACAATCTTGGTTTTGCTTCCTTTACAATAAATCCAGTATATGATACTGTTGAGGTACTGAGTGATTATGCTAATCAATTTGGAATTACAAATAAAAATTGGAATCTTTTAACTGGGGATAAAGAAGAAATTTACAAACTAGCAAATGATGGATTTAATTTATATACAGCTCAAGAAGAATCTGCAGCTGGAGGATTTGAACATTCTGGAAATTTTGCATTAATTGACCAGGAAGGTTATATTAGATGTAGATCTGATGATTTTGGTAATCCACTAATTTACTATAAAGGAGCTATTGATTTTAAAGAAAAAACTAATAGTGACGGAGAAAAAGAAGAAATCTCAATTCTCAAAGAAGATATTTTAAAGTTATTAAAGTAAAAATATGTCTGAGCCAATAAAATATAATAAACTTATAATATTAGTTTCTATTTTGATTCCAGTTGTCGTTGCAATATTATTTACCGTAAAGTTGCCTAATGTTGAGCCATTGTCATTTTTACCTCCTATTTATGCATCGATAAATGCCTTAACCGCATTATTGCTGATTTCTGCTTTAGTTGCAATTAAAAATAAAAAGATAAAACTTCATTCACTTTTAATGAAATTTGCTATTGGTCTTTCCTTAGTGTTTTTATTGATGTACGTAGCTTATCATATGACGAGTGAATCTACTCCATTCGGAGGTGAGGGAACCATCAGATATATTTATTTTACTATACTTTTTTCTCATATTCTTTTATCAATTACTGTAATTCCATTTGTACTAGTAACCTATGTTAGAGCAATTACTAATGATATACAAGCACATAAAAAAATAGCTAAAATCACTTTTCCACTTTGGCTTTATGTAGCGGTTACTGGTGTTATAGTTTATATAATGATATCTCCTTATTACTAATTATGAAATTTAAATATATATTTCTTATTGTTTTATTCTTTGTTACAGATTCTATATTAGGGCAGTGTGCTATGTGTAGAGCTGTATTAGAAAGTGAAGAAGGACAAGTGTCTGCAAAAGGAATAAATGACGGAATTGTATACCTTATGGCAATTCCTTATATAGTTGTCTTTAGTATTGCTTTTATTATTTATAGAAAATTTAAGAAATAGTTTTTTAAAAATTAATTTGGTTTATTTTATAAACTAGTTTATATTTATATCGAATAATTTAAATTAAAAAAAATGAAAAACTTATTTAGTAAAACATTAATGTTTATGGTTTTGATTTTACTATCAAGCTGTGGAATGTCAAAATTAGTTTCCGTAGACAGAGGTGAGAATACAATCAATTATTATAATTCAATAGACAAAACTATATTTTTAGATTTTGTTGAGTTAACAAGTATTAGTGAAGATAAAAAATATGGAAACCTTGAAATTAAGGTAGATGAAATAACTAAGGATGTTGCAGATAATGGAGCTGTTATGGCTTACATACAAAGACCAGCAAGTGATGGAAAAATTGAAAGGTGGAGTCAATTTCCTCAATACAGTTTGATTTATGAAAACCCAAGTTTCACCTACCTTAGCTTTGGTGAAGGATTTGTGCGTATTTCTTTGCAATCTGAGACAACTGTCGAAAGCGCAGCTGAATTTTTTAAAGGAAAAAAAATAAAAATAGTTATTTTAAAATAGCTAATAAACCAATTTATTATGACAAAAGAAGAACAAATTAAAATCATAAATGATGCTATAATACAAACAAAAACTAGTTTAAAACCTTTAGGTTATAATCTATTATTTTGGGGAATCTTAATAATATCAATGAGCTTATTTCATTATTTTTTTCCTGAGCTTGTTCAGTTTTCTAATTATTCCTCACTAGTATATTGGATTGCAATTCCAGTAATAGGAATGATATATACCACTTATTACAACATTAAAACTGGACATAAGACAGGATATGAAACTCAATTAGGAAGAGTTGTTAAAATTATTTGGGCGGTTTTTGGTCTTTCATGGTTATTGCATGTAGCTATTTCGGTAATTAAAGGAATTAATAGTCCAACTTTAGAAATTTTATTTAGCCTTGCAATTGCTCTTGTTATGACAGGTTTTATAATTAAATTTAAAAATATTACAATCGGCGGGTTATTATTACTAGCATTTGTTGTGTACAATCATGTATCCCCAGGCTTAAATTTTTTATTAATTAATGCATATGGAATTGCATTTGGAATGTTGATCCCTGGAGTATCTCTATATAGATTTAAACAAACTAAATAACTAAATGGACAAATTATTATTAAATCCAATTAGATTAAAAATTATTTCTTTGCTTATGGGTGTTTCTTCTTGTGATTTTAATCATTTGCAAAAAGTAACTGAATCATCAAAAGGTAATCTTAGTGTCCAACTTAAAAAATTAGAGGAGAGTAATTACATATCAATTAGCAAAAGTTTTAAAAACAATTATCCTAATACATCTTGTTCTATAACAAAGCTTGGTTCAAAAAGATTTGAAGAATTTTTTAAGTCACTCATGTCCCTGAGAAAATGAAATAAGTAAAATTGTATTAAATAGTACTTTGCTTTGCATAGTAGCTATATTTATATATATTTGCCTTTGTTATTATTAATTAAAAACTTTAAATCATGAAAAAAATAATACTGATTATATTAATTGCTTTCACTTTTAGTTCATGTGGTTCCTGGTTCAGTCCTGATGTTGAGGTAATAAATGATATCAATATAACAATTGATGGAGAAAACCTAGATGGAGTGCAGGGTGAGTGGGTTATTACAAGTGAGGACAAAAAGGAAAATGGAAAAGAAATCATTGTAATAACCATTGAAAAAAATAACATTGATTAAATTTTAACCATACAACTTAATAAAAAACTAAAATGACAAATATTTCATTGGGTGCAGGAATAGGATTACTCGCAGGAATTATAATTGGCAGTGCCACAGGCAATATAAATTTATGGATTTCATTTGGATTATGTTTTGGCGCAGGTATTGGTTTGGTATTTAATAAAAAACCAAAAATCAAAAATTAATATTTATAATGAAGTCTGATAATACAAAAGCACAAATGCGTAAGGGAATACTCGAGCTTTGTATTTTATCTATACTTAGTAAAGAGCCCAAATATTCTTTTGAAATTTTAATGACCTTAAAAGAATCTAAGTTAATTGTAGTAGAGGGAACTATATATCCATTACTTACAAGATTGAAAAATAGTAATTTATTAGAGTATAATTGGAAAGAATCTAAAAATGGCCCACCTAGAAAATATTATAATATTACAACTGAGGGAAAAGATTTTTTAAATGATCTTAATGAATCATGGTTAGAGTTATCTAATGCAGTAACACAAATTAGAAATAAATAAATATGAACATCACTAAAGACATACACCTATCTCATGTTAAATTTACAATGGACGATGAGGCTTATAAAATTCTTAAATCTTATTTAGATAAGTTAACTATCGCATTTAGTTCTAATTCCAGTAAAAACGAAATATTAGAAGATATTGAGTCTCATATTGCAGAATTATTCTCTACAAATAATTCTATTAACAGAGTAATCTCTGTATCAGATGTAAATAATGCTATTGAAATTTTGGGTACTCCTGAAGAATTAGCAGAGGATGAAAATGAACAGGACGCATCTCCAAAAAATAAAAATACTGATAAAAAGTTATTTAGAGATATAGATGATAATTATGTTGGTGGGGTCGCTAGTGGATTAGCTCATTATTTTGGTATATCACCCGCTTGGACTAGAATTTTATTTATTTTATTTTTCTTTGTGCCTGTTCCATTTACAACTTTAGCTTATATAATTTTATGGATAGTTATTCCTTCAGCTAAAACTAGTGCTGATAAAATTAGAATGACCGGTGAGGCTGTAAGCGTTGCTTCAATAAAAAATAAAATTGAAAGTGTATTGCCTGAAATTGAAAAAGAAATTACTGATTTTGATAAAGAATATGCAAAAGGATTTTTGGGAAAAGTAAAATACTATTTAAAAAAAACAATTAATTTTTTGCTTGATACTAGCTCTAAACTATTAAAAGTAATTTCAATTATTTTTGGATATATCTTAATGTTTTACTCATTTATAGGAGGTCTTATTACATCTTTAATAGTTTT
>JABHBC010000168.1 GCA_018674025.1 Flavobacteriaceae bacterium | reverse complement strand
TCTTTTAAGTTTCTTTTACTAAAATTCACGACACTCTCAACCTTAAATGCTCTGCCTGGAAAATCAATTAATTTTTTAGAAGTATACAAATGACTATTTATATTTAGTTTTTTAACATCGTACCTTTCACATATTAAACCAAATGCTCCTGATTTAAGTATCATTGAATTTGGTTCGTATAAATAGTTAAGCACCTCAGAGTTATCATTGTTTTGTTTGTTATCAATTTCATTGATACAAAAATCAAAATCCAACTCTCTATTAGTTAACTCAATACATTTTATTTCAATATCGTTATTGCATTTTTTATTTAAACGAAATAAGACTTCTTTTACTTCGTTATTTATACCAACTATATAGATTTTAGAAACAACTCTTAAATCGTTTATTGTTTTTTTTAAATCAATAATAGGGGAGCACTTGATTAAAATTGATTTGAAGTTTTGTAATGATTCAATTAAATCATAATCAATTAACGGAGTGCAATCATTTAAAAAGTGTACTTTCTTATTTTCTTTATTTCTTCTTGAGGGATCTATATATAAAAGATCCATTTCAGTGTCTGTTTTTTTAGTATACTCAATTCCATCTTCATTCAAATGTTCAATATTATTTAAACCCAATTCTTTTGAGTTTGCTTTTACTATTTCAAACAATTCTTTATTTTCTTCTATATAAATTGTTTTTTTGAACTCTTTGGAGAAATACAAACTATCTACTCCAAAACCACCAGTAGCATCTATCATAGTATTACCAGTAACTATTTTTGATTTAAATTCTGCTGTCTTTTCTGATGAAGTTTGTTCGATGTTAACTTTATTTGGAAAGTAAATGTTTGGTGTATTAAAGTAGGTGGGGAGTTTCTTTTTAGATTTAACCTTAGCACTTATTTGCTCTGCAATCTCTTTATTAGTAACCTTTGGGAATATTTGTTTTTTTAAAATTATTTCAAAGACATCAGTAGATAAATTCTTAGAAATATAATCTTGAACACTTTTATCTAAGATATTCTTATTCAAAACTCCCTAATTTAAAAACTTGGTAATTGTAGAATTTTTAGAATACGC
Organism: Flavobacteriaceae bacterium; assembly: GCA_018674025.1. Lineage (GTDB taxonomy): Bacteria > Bacteroidota > Bacteroidia > Flavobacteriales > Flavobacteriaceae > SGZJ01. The sequence goes on along the minus strand of JABHBC010000168.1, from coordinate 5,122 downwards.
AGTTCTGATAATGACCTTAATTATTGTGTAACATGGTACAGCTAAGATTAAACCAGTCACACCAAATAAGAATCCAAATACGAGAATAGTTAAGAATATCTCTAATGGATGTGATTTTACACTTTTGGAAAAGAGTAGGGGTTGGATTAAAAAGTTATCAATCAATTGAACTATTACAAACCCAATTACAACATAAACGACTTTGGATAAAACTACAGCACCAAAATCAACATCTATATAGTTTGTTAGTGTTAATACGGCTAGTAGGAACCCACTAATTAAAGGCCCGATATAAGGAATAAGGTTTAAAAGTGCACATAAAAAAGCAATGATAATAATATTGTTAATTCCAATTAGAGCTAATAGAATTAAATAAAGCACAAATAAAATAGTAATTTGAATAATCAGAGCGATAAAATATCTTGAAAGAAGTTCGTTAATTTGACTAAGTGAACTATTAATATTTGATTTTAGTTTTTTTGGAATTAAGATTTTTAATTTTTCTAATATGATCTCAGAGTCTTTTAAAAAGAAAAATGTAATAAAAATAATAGTAAATAGCCCTATACTAAAGCTTCCTAAGCTTGAAACTATATTATTTAGTAGTTCTGTTATATATCCAAAATCTAATTGATTAAACAGCTTAGAATTAATAAATGAATTAATAATACTAGATTCATTTGTGAAATATAAATCACTATACTTTTCTATAATATTATTTACTGAGCTTTGAAGCTCTGACGAATTTAAAAGAGATAAATTTTTAGCCTGTTCAACTAAAAGAGGAATAAAAGACTTAATTATTAGAAAAATGATAGATACAAGTCCTGTCATTGATGTAATAGCAGCAAAAGTATTATTAAACTTAAGTTTTGTTTTTAAAAACAAAATTGTTGGATTTAAAATTACCGCTATGACAAGAGAAACAGAAAGATAAACTAAAATTGGTCGTATGATGTAAAGAAAGTATAAGACAATAGAATAGATAATAATCTTCTTAATTGCTCCTAATATTCCATCTGTAACTACTTTTGAAATCATATACTGCAAATATATTAAATATCTATATTATATGTAGAAAGGATTTGTGTAGCAGCTATAGCAGCTGTTTCCGTTCTTAATCTATTGTTTCCTAAACTAACTGAAATAAAACCATTCATCTCAGCAATATTAATCTCATTATCACTAAATCCACCTTCAGGTCCGATTAAAACAGTTATAGTCTTTGCTTTTATCTTACAATTATTTAGGAAAAGTTTTTCACTCTCTTTACAATGAGCAATAAATTTGTTGTCAGATTTACAATTTCTTGTAAACTCTTCAAAGGAAACTAATTCTTCTATAATCGGCTTGTGTAATTGTAGAGACTGCTTCATAGCACTAATTGTGATTTTTTCTAACCTTTCAGTCTTAACTTTTTTTCGTTCACTTTTTTCACATAAAACAGTGCTTATTGAATTAATACCAATCTCAGTAGATTTTTCTACAAACCATTCTATTCGATCATTATTTTTAGTTGGTGCTACAGCAATATTGACTTGAAACTTGCTTTTAGCTTCATGTTTACTATCAATAATCTTAAGCTCCGTACTGTTTTTGTTAATTACTTTAATTTTTGTTGTAAATAAAATTCCTTTACCATTTGTTATAAAAATAATATCACCAACTTTTTTTCTTAAAACCTTAATTATGTGTTTAGATTCCTCTCGGTTAATAATTACTTTTGAGTCGTCTTTTGATAAATCCTTGTTGTAGAATAATCTCATAATTAAATTTTTAATCTTGGATTTGCAGATATTTCTAAATTGGAAAACACTTCACTTTCAAATTTAAGTTGCCCAGTAATAGCAATCATTGCTGCATTGTCAGTCGTGTAAGAAATTTTAGGTATATGAATTCTCCATCTGAATTTTTCGCCATTTTGTTTTAACTTATCTCTAACTTCTGAATTAGCAGAAACACCCCCACAAATAACAATAGTCTTAATACCAGTTTGTTTAGAGGCCATAACTAGTTTATCCATCAATATTTCAACAATTACTTTCTGCAATGAGGCACATATATCGTTTAAATTATTTTTTATAAAATTCTCATCAATTCTAGTTTCTTTATTAATGAAATTAAGAAAATTTGTTTTTAAACCAGAAAAGCTAAAATTAAGCCCATCGACTTTTGGTTTTGTGAAATTATATTTATCTGGGTTACCAGCTTTAGAAAGTTTGTCAATCTGTGGTCCAGCAGGATACTTTAATCCAATAACTTTACCTGATTTATCAAAAGCTTCACCAGCAGCATCATCTAAAGTTTCTCCTAAAACCTGCATGTCAAAAGGACTATTTACTTTAACAATTTGAGTATGACCGCCAGAAATAGTAAGTGCTAAAAAAGGAAAATCAGGATTATCATTATCAGGGTCATGTATAAAATGAGCTAAAATGTGTGCTTGCATATGATTTACAGCAATTAAAGGAATGTCTAAAGCTAAGGACATAGATTTAGCAAAAGATGTTCCAACCATCAATGATCCAACCAATCCTGGTCCATTTGTAAAAGCTACTGCAGACAAATCATTAATACTAATCCCAGCTTCATTAATTACTTTTTCAACAACTGGAAGAATAAGTTTTTGATGTTCCCTAGAAGCTAATTCAGGAACTACCCCTCCATACAACTCATGTATAGATTGACTAGCAACAACATTACTTAGTATGACAGAGTCTGAGATTACTGCAGCAGCAGTATCGTCACATGAAGACTCAATTCCAAGTATGTATGTTTTTTTAGTTACCACTCAAATAATAAATTAAAAAAATATTAAACTTAACGGTTAATGTTATAATTTTGATAATTAAGAACAAATTTAATCTTATTATCAAGAAATCTAAGAAATTTTCTTTTAAAAGTATCTTATTCTATTTGCTACTTACCTCGTGTGTTCTTTTTTTCTTAAACAAAGAAAATATAGAACAGAGAATATTATTAAATATCTCTTCAAAGATAACATCTAGTCTTAATTCTAATGTTGAAATTTCCGATATCAATTTTAAGTATAATGGGGAAATCATTATAAATAATTTAAGTATTCTTGACCACAAAAATGATACACTAATTTTTATAGATCAAATTAGTACTTCAATTTATAATTCAACAAATTTATTTTCATCTAAAACTAAACTAAATTCATTAAAACTTTTAGACGGAATAGTTAAACTAAATAAATATAAAGGAGATTCAATTACAAATCTTCAAATGTTTTTAAATAAAACTAATTCAATATCTAATAATCCTTCTAGTGGATTTGATTTTAATTTGAAAAAAATTATTATTGATGATTTTAAAATAAGTTTATACAATGAATCTATAATTGTAAATGAATTAAATGATTTTAAATTATCTGCCACAGATTTTAATCTGTCTAGAGATTATTTAAATGTAGATATTGATCAGATAAATTTTGTTGATTATTTTAATTTAAATCTCACACAGTTTACTTCTAAACTTATGTATGATAAAACTGGATTATACATTAATAATATTTTATTAAAAACACCTAATTCAATGATCGATGCAGAAATTACATCACTGAATTCTAACAATTCTTCTATTTTAAATAATAAATTTCAGATTACATTATCTAATTCATCAATATCCACTAATGATGTTAACCTATATTATGATACTTTAATTAACGACGAATTAATTGAGTTTAGTTCTTTTTTTGAAGGTAGCTTTGCAGATTCTTTTTTCGGGAATTTAGATTTTAAATTTGGCTCAAATTCAAATGCTAAAATAGATTTTGAATTAAAAAATGTTTTAGATAATATTAAAGTAAATACCACAATAAATGAGTTTTACACAAATTATAAAGATTTAACTAAATTTCCAGATATAAGTAATTATAACATTCCTAAATTTTTAGATTCTACCAAATATATTTCTCTAACTGGAAAGTGTAATTATTTTAATAATACTCTTCTTAATAAATATCGTGTTTTAACAGATTTTGGTGAATTAAATATAGATATTAATCTAATGAACTTTTTATCAAAATCATTAGAGTCAAAACTTTTTGGGACTGTAAAGTTTAAAGATTTTGTTTTCTCAAAACCTTCTTTATCTGAAACAGATATTAAAACGTCGGCTGATTTTATTATTGATGGTACTGTTTTGTCTAACCAATCCCTTAATAGCTCTTTAAATGGTGTTTTTACCGAAATAACGATAGGGGATAAGTTGTTTAAAAACATATTAGTTAACGGAAGAACAAATAATAATGTTTTTACAGGAAATGTCTATTCAAAAAACAAAGATTTAAATTTTGATTTTAATGGTCTTATTGATTATTCAGAATCTTTAAAAAAATTAAACTTTACTGTTGATGTTAAAAATTATGAGATTAGTGATAATAAAAATTTTAATGGCGATCTAATTATTAATTTAGAGGGAAATAAGTTAGAAGATTTAACAGGAAGTGTTTTGTTTTCAGATTCTAATTATAATAATTATGACAATAATTATTTCTTTAAGGATCTTAAGATTTTTAGTTTATTTGAAAATGATGAAAGAATAATTAATATCAACTCTGAACCTATTAATGGTTTTATTAAGGGTGATATGTCTAATTTGGCAAACAGACTTAAAGAATCCATCTTATCTAGTCTTTATAATGAGGAAGACTTTAAAAGCTTAAATTCCAAAACAAAAACTGTGTTTGAATTTGATATTGATGATGATTTAATAAGTATTTTATATTCAGATTTAAACTTTGGTAAAAACACTTTGATTTCAGGTGAGATTTATAATAATATTAATGATTTTAAATTAAATGTATTATCCTCAAATATTAAACTTAATCAATACTCGGCAGATAGTGTCTATATCTCAATAGACAATTCTTTAAAATCTAATAATTTTAGTTTTAAGGCCAATAACATAATTTTTGCCGGAAATAATCTTCAACAAATACAATTAAATAAATCTTCATATAAAGTTTTAAGTAATGTAGAGATGAAGGTATTAACAAAAGAAAATGATACACTTCACTCTGAAATAAATTACTTTGTTGAAAATGATATCTTAAATTTTGGTAAAAATAATTCTCAGTTTATTAGTAATAATAATT
>JABHBC010000167.1 GCA_018674025.1 Flavobacteriaceae bacterium | reverse complement strand
TGTAATAAACTTATTAGAGATCTTAATTTCCCTAGAGAAGCCATAATTAGTGGAGTAATAAGAAACGGAAATGGTCTTGTTGTTTTGGGTGATTTTAAAATATTAAAAGATGACAGAGTGGTAGTTTGTTGTAAACTTGAAACAGTAAATCAAGTTGAAAAATTCTTTTATTAGGTTAATAATATGAAAATTAATTATAAAATAATATTTTATTTTTTTGGTATTCTATTGATGTTTAATGGAGGTTTTATGTTCATCGCTTCCTTACTAAGCTATATGTATAATGACGGCATTACTGATAGCCTAATTGTTTCTGGAATTATAGTTTTGTCCTTAGGTGCTTTTTGTTCCATATACAATCGAAATTTTGATATTAATTTAAATAAAAGAGAGGGCTACATTGTTGTAATATTTGGTTGGATAGTTATGATATTATCTGGCTCACTTCCATACATTTTAACAGATTCTGTTCAGGGTTTTACTAACATAATTTTTGAAACTACATCAGGATATACTACAACTGGAGCAACTATACTAGATTCAATTGAATCATTACCTAAGGGAATTATCTTTTGGAGAAGTATCACACATTGGATTGGAGGTATGGGTATAATTGTTCTAGCTATAGCAATTTTACCACTTTTAGGAATAGGAGGAATGCAGCTTTTTTCTGCAGAAGCACCAGGCCCAAGTGCTGATAAATTACACCCAAGAATAACAGATACAGCTAAAAGATTATGGTTAATATACTTAAGTGTTACTTTAATTGAGACATTACTCCTGAGTATTTTTGGTATGTCATTTTTTGATGCTATTAATCACTCAATGTCAAATATAGCTTCAGGTGGTTTTTCAACTAAGGATACAAGTTTAGCCTATTGGAATAATATGCCAATGATACAATATATAGTTATATTTTTTATGTTTATAGCGGGTACTAATTTTGTGCTTCTATATTATGTGTTTAAAGGAAAATTGAATAAAATTAATATAGATGAAGAGTTTAATTTGTATTTAAAATTTGTAGTATTCTTTTCTGTAATTGTAGCATTAATTGTCTTTTTTAATTCTAACTTTTTAGTTAGTGATGATATTTCGTTATTTAGTAGAGTCGAAGGAGTTATTAGACACTCCCTGTTTCAAGTTGTTTCAATAGTAACTACTACAGGTTTCGTAACAGCAGATTATACATCTTGGACTCCTTTTTTATTATTAATATTTTTTGGTTTAATGTTTATCGGTGGTTCTGCAGGTAGTACATCTGGAGGCTTTAAGATTGTTAGACATTTACTTCTTATCAAAAATGGATTTTTAGAATTTAAAAGAATTTTACACCCAAATGCAATTGTCCCTGTTAGGTATAATAATAAATCTGTTCCAAATGAAATTGTATATAATATTTTAGGTTTCTTTATTATCTACATGTTAACCTTCATGATTGGTGCGCTTGGATTTTCTATGTTTGGTCTTGATTTTCAATCCGCCCTAGGAGTTTCAGCATCAAGTTTGGGTAATGTTGGTCCCTCAATTGGTGATTTTGGCCCAATGGGTACATTTAATCAAATGTCATCATTTGCTAAGTGGTGGTCATCGTTTTTAATGATAGTAGGAAGATTAGAACTTTTTACAGTATTGATTATTTTTACTGCATATTTTTGGAAAAAAAGATAAATTTAATTGTCTCTTTTGTCAAAATCCTCTTTTTTTTCAGCTCCTATTTTTTTAATTAACAAATAGACAATTAATATCGAGGTAATACTCCAGAAAATAATATTAAAAGTCATTTATTTTAATTTTACTGCAGTTCCGTACGCTAAAAGCTCTGAAGCTCCCTGCATTACCATTGAAGTAGTCATTCTTACGTTTATAACAGCATCAGCTCCCATTTTTTCTGCATCTTTATGCATTCTTTGAAGAGCTTGCTCTCTTGAATCAGCTTGAAGCTTCGTGTATTCACTTATCTCTCCACCAACAACCCCTTTAAGTGCTGCAAATATATCTTTAGCGACATTTCTAGCTCTAACCGTACTGCCTCTGGCAATACCTAAAATTTCTGTTATCTCTTTATTAGGAATATTTTCTGTTGTAGTTATTATCATAATGTTAAGATACAGCTTTTTTAATTCTTTTTATTGCTTCAATTAATTGATCTTGTGAAGCTGCATAAGAAATTCTTATACAATTAGGGTCTCCAAAAGCATCACCAGTAACAGTTGCAACTAATGCTTTGTCTAATAAAAATAGTGACATGTCTGAGGCATTATTAATTTTATAACCACCAATAGTTTTACCAAAAAAGTATGAAACATCAGGAAATACGTAAAAAGCGCCATCAGGAGTATTGCATTTAAAACCATCGATATCATTTAATAAACTTAAAATTAAGTCTCTTCTTAATTTAAATTCATCAACCATATATGTTATTTTAGAGGGTGATTCAATCAGTGCTGTAATCACAGCTCTTTGAGCAATACAATTTGCACCAGATGTTACTTGGCCTTGCATTTTATTACATGCTCTGGCTATCCATGCAGGACCACCAATATAACCAATTCTCCAACCAGTCATTGCAAATGCTTTTGATACACCATTTACAGTGATTGTTCTATCATACATGTCTTCAAACTCAGCTATGCTAAAATGTACTCCACAAAAATTAATATGTTCATATATTTCATCAGATAAAACATAAATATCTGGATATTTAACAAGAACATCTGCTAATTCTCTTAATTCCTTTTTACTGTAAACAGACCCACTAGGATTACATGGAGAACTAAACCAAATCATTTTAGTTTTAGGGGTAATAGCATTTTCTAAATCTTTTGCAGTCATTTTAAAATCATTAGAAATATCGGTTTTAACCTCGATGGGTACACCTCCATTTAAACCAACAATATCGCTATAGCTAACCCAATATGGACAAGGAAGTATAACTTCATCATTAGGGTTAATTAGTGCTGCTGCTACATTGGATAGAGATTGTTTTGCACCTGTTGAAACAACTATTTGAGATAAATCATAGCTTAAATTATTATCTCTTTTAAATTTTGTTATTATAGCATTTTTAAGATCAACATATCCATCTACTGGAGTATAAGAATTATAATCTTCATTTATTGCATTAACAGCAGCTTGTTTGATATAATTAGGAGTGTTAAAGTCAGGTTCGCCTAAGCTAAGACCAATTACATCTTTTCCTTGATTTTTTAATTCTCTTGCTTTTGCTGCCATTGCTAGAGTCTGCGAAACAGCGAGGTTGTTTATTCTTTCAGATAAATTCTCTTTCATTCTTTTATGTTGTAGGTTTTAGACCCATGTGACGTAAATATTTAAAGTGCGCCACTAAGGCGTCTCTAGTAGTTTTGAATTCGTTGTATGGAAGGTTAAATTCACTAGCTGTTTTTTTAACAATTTCAGAAATTTTATCGTAGTGAACGTGTGATATATTTGGAAATATATGGTGCTCAACTTGATGATTTAATCCACCAGTAAACCAATTTACAAGCCAATTATTTGCTGCAAAATTTACGGTTGTTTTTAATTGATGAATTGCCCAGCTGTTTTTCATATTCCCTTGTTTATCAGGAAGTGGCATATCTGCCTCATCCATTATGTGGGCAAGTTGAAAAACTAAACTTAGTATTAGTCCTGCAGTATAATGCATTACTAAAAATGATAATACTACTTTCCACCAAATAATGTTAAAAACTAATATTGGAATAAAAATCCAAAATAAAAAGTATAAAATCTTTGATACAAATAGTTTGGTCCAATTCACAAACGGATTAGGAAATTTACCATGTGATAATTTTCTTTTCATAAATCTTTTCATTTGAAAAAAATCTGTTGTTATCGACCAATTAATTGTTAAAAGTCCGTAGAAAAAAACAGAATAATAATGTTGAAATTTATGAAACCATCTCCATTTTGAATGTTTTGAAAATCTAATTACTCTGCCGGCTTCTAAATCTTCATCATGACCATGAATATTAGTGTATGTGTGATGAAGAACATTGTGTTGTACTTGCCAATTGTATCTGTTACCAGCTAAAATGTATATACTTCCTCCCATAAGTCTATTAACCCATTTTTTACTAGAAAATGAACCGTGATTTCCATCATGCATTACATTCATTCCAACTCCTGCTAAACCAATTCCCATAATGATTGAAAGGGAAATTTGCATCCAACTTGGAATAGTAAAAATTGATATTAAAATATATGGGGTTAAAAGAAGTGAAAACATTACAAACGTTTTCAACCAAAGCTTCCAATTTCCAGATTTTGAAATATTTTTTTCATTAAAATAATTATTAACTCTTTTATTTAAAGTTTTAAAAAAAAGTTTAGAATCTTTTCGGTTAAATAATATAGCTTTTGGGGTCATAAAAGATTGTTTAGATTTATTTAAAAGTAAATATATCATAAATGTAATTTCTTTATATCTTATTTAGAAATAATTGTGGACAAAAACTTATTTTTGTTGATATTAAATTTTTTATGAAAATTATTCAGAAATACTTTAAGGATTTATCAAAGGAGCAACTAATTCAATTTACCAAATTAGAGGTTCTTTATAAAGACTGGAACTCTAAAATCAATGTTATTTCTAGAAAAGACATTGATGAGTTGTATTTGAGACATGTCTTACATTCACTATCCATTGCTAAATTAATTTCTTTTAAAGACGGCACTAATATTTTGGATGTTGGTACTGGTGGTGGTTTTCCAGGCATACCTCTTGCTATATTATTCCCAAATTGCAAATTTCATTTAGTAGACAGTATTCAAAAAAAAATTAACGTCGTAAATAATATTGTTAAAGAATTAGATCTAAAAAATGTTAATACTTCAAGTTGTAGAGTAGAGGCTATCTCTGAAAAAAATGATTTTGTTGTCTCTAGAGCAGTGACTAATATGAAAGATTTCGTTTCTTGGATTAAATTTAAAATAAATAAAATTTCATTTAATGATTTCAAAAATGGTGTTCTTTATCTGAAAGGTGGAGACTTAAATGAAGAGCTCAAAAGTTTAAAAAATGTTAAAACTTTTAAGCTCTCAGAATTTTTTAATGAAGACTTTTTTAGTGAAAAGAAAGTTGTCTACTTACCAATAAAATACAAGACCAAAAACTAATTCTTAATTAATTTATATCCAATTTTTTCTCCATTTTTAGATTCAATTGTTATAAAATAAATCCCATCAATTGAGTTTCTAATATCTATTGAATTTACTCCGTTGTTTATAAATCCAGATTTAATAGTTTGACCAATTAAATTATGGACTTTATAACTTGAATTGGTTAATGTTGTTTTAATTGTAAATACTCCATTTGAAGGATTTGGAAATATTTTTAAATTTTCAT
>JABHBC010000166.1 GCA_018674025.1 Flavobacteriaceae bacterium | reverse complement strand
TACTCAATTTTATAAAGTAGCAGTAGATAATGCTGAACCCTTTTATAATATTTATGGAGGTACCCAAGATAATTTTAGTATGGGGGGGCCTTCAAGAGTTAAAACCGCTCACGGAATAACTAATCAAGATTGGTTTATCACTCATGGAGGGGATGGATTTGAATCTCAAGTTGATCCAGATAATCCAAATATTGTTTATGCACAGTCACAGTATGGATGGTTAGTTAGATATGACAAATTAAGCGGAGAGGAAGTAGGTATTAAACCAATAGCTAGAAAAGATGAACTAGATTACAAATGGAATTGGGATGCACCATTAGCTGTTAGTAGACATAAAAGTGGGAGATTATATTTTGCAGCAAATAAAGTTTTTAAATCTGATGATTATGGAAATAGCTGGGAGGTTATTAGTGAAGATCTATCTAGAAAGATTAATAGAAATGAACTTAAAGTTTACGGAAGAGTCTTAAGCATGGATGCAGTTGCCAAGAATGGTTCAACTTCTCCTTATGGAACAATTGTTTCACTATCAGAATCTCCATTAGATTCTAATCTTATTGCAGTTGGAACTGATGATGGTCTAATCCAGATTACAAAAAATGGTGGTCAAACTTGGACTAAAATTGATAATATTAAAGGTGTCCCAAATTTATCTTACACTAATAGTGTTTATTTGTCTAAACATGATATAAATGTTATTTACGTTGCTTTTAATCATCACAAATTTGGAGATTTCAAACCTTATATTTATAAATCTTCAGATCAAGGTAAAACTTGGGAATCAATTTCAAATAACCTTCCTGAAAGAGGTAGTGTGTACTCAATTGAAGAAGATCATATTAATAAAGATTTGATATTTTGTGGAACAGAATTTGGAGTATTCTTTTCCCCAAATTCTGGAGATAGATGGAAAGAACTAGGAAATGGATTACCTACAATTGCAGTTAGAGATATTACAATTCAAGAAAGAGAAAATGATTTAGTACTAGGAACTTTTGGACGAGGTTTTTATGTGCTTGATGATTATTCTTCATTAAGATCTATAGAAGATTATTACTCATCTACTAACTCTAGTATTTTTGATGTAAGAGATCCATTGATGTGGGAAAGAAGTATGCCTTTAGGACTACCAGGGAAAGCTTTTCAAGGTGATAACTTTTATTCTGCTACAAATTTAGGTCCAGTAGCAATGATAACATACTATCATAATGACAATTTTAGATCTTTGAAATCCATTAGACAAAAAAGTGAAAAAGAGTTAATAAAAAACAATAAAGATGCAAGTTATCCATCTTATGAGGATTTATACATTGAATCTAACGAATTTAAGGATCAATTAATTTTCACCATTAAGAACTCTGACGGATTGGTCGTTAAAAAAGTATTTAAATCCCCAAAAATGGGTATTCAACGTTTTCAATGGGATCTTCGATATGAAGAAAAAGTACCAATTAGTTTTGCTAAATCTAATTTTTATAATCCTTTTGCTGGTGTTTCAGAGGGAACTTTAGTTAACCCAGGAAAATATTCTATTGAGTTAGATTTATTTAACGGATCTGAATTTAAAAAATTATCTAATCCAGTGTTTTTTAATGTAGTAGCATTAAATAATACCTCAATGCCTGCATTAGACAGGTCTGAAAAGGTAACCTTTCAAAGAAAAGTTTCAAGTCTTGAGGGCGAAATGCTTTCTGCTGCAAAAATGTTAGGAGATGCTTCCAATAAAATCAAATATTTTAAGGAGGCAATTAAGCTAGTTGAAGCTCCTTATGATGAATTATCAAAACTAATTTTTAATACTGATTTTAAAATTAAATCCATTAATACTAGATTTTATGGAAATTCGTTAAAAAGTAAGCTTGATATTCAAGAAGTACCTACTGCATATGGAAGATTAATGTCAATATTATACGAACAAAAATATTCAACTTCATCACCTACTAAAACACATCTTGAAAGTTTTGAAATTGCTAAAGAAGAGTTTACACCAATATTTAATAAAATTAAAGATATATTGGAAGTTGATATAAAGGAAATTGAGGATAAATTAAAAATAATAAAAGCTCCTTATACACCAGGAAGATTGAAACCCAATAATTAAAAAAAATCTCATCAATTTTGATGAGATTTTTTGTGACCTGGCTGGGGCTCGAACCCAGGACCCTCTCCTTAAAAGGGAGATGCTCTACCAACTGAGCTACCAGGTCTTATTTATTTCAATAAGGCTGCAAATATAAAATGTTTAATTTATATTACAATGATTTTTTTGATAATATTAAATATTAATTCTAATACATATTTTTACAAATAACAATTAACTCAAAAATTGATATGAATATAGTTTTATTAGGATATATGGGCTGTGGCAAAACAACTATTGGAAAAATTATTTCTAAAGTTACTGGTAAAAAATTTATAGACTTAGACTCATACATAGAATCAAAAACAAATCAGACTATTTCTGATTTATTTTTATTAAAGGGTGAAATTTATTTTAGAAAAATTGAATCAGATTCTTTGAAGTTAATTATGTCTAAATATGATAATATTATATTATCACTTGGTGGTGGCACTCCTTGTTATTCTAATAACTTAGCCTTAATTAAGGATTCCAAATCATTTTTTTTAAAATATTCAATTGAAGTTTTGTCAAAGAGATTAATTAATAATAAATCATCAAGACCTATTCTTTCAGATTTTAATAATTTAAATTTAATGAATGATTATGTAGCTAAACATTTATTTGAAAGAAACCATTACTACAATCAAGCTTCAAATGTAATTCAATGTGATTTAAAAAATAAAGAAGAAATCGCTAATGAAATATTAAATTTATCAAGTTAAGAATGCTTCTGCATTATTATTTGTAAATCTTACCTTAACATGGCTTACTGTTGTAGTAGATAAGGAAATTCCTTTGAAATCTGCTTTTACTGGATATTTTTTGTGATTTCTGTTGATCAAAACAGCAGTTTTGAATTGTTTAGTTTCTGTATTTAAAAAATGTTTAACTGCATAGATTAAAGTTGCTCCAGAGTTCAATACATCATCAACTAATACCAGGGATTTATTTAAATAATAATTTTTGTCTATGGAAGTTGTCACTTCATCTAAGGGATTTTTTTTATTTATATTAACACTACAGGTTGTTATTTTTATATCAGAAATATTTGCAAGACTTTGTTTAAGTTTTGTTGCTATTATAAATCCATTTTTTTCAATTCCTGCTATAATAATTTCATTTTCACCAATATTACATTCTATAATCTGATGTGCAATTCTTGAGATTTTTTGATTTATTTGGTCTTCATTAAGAATTATTTTTTTTTTCATTTGGACTCTTATTTTATATAATTATATTAATCTAAAGAAGACATTTTTTTTCTTAAAATGTGGTTAAACTTAATATAAAAAAAGTTATTTAATCGTATCTTGCGAACACAAAATTAAATAATAATAATGAAAAATAAGATTTATTTTTTTATATCACTAGTTTTAACATTTCTATTGTTTTCTTGTCCTCCAGATGACGATGGACTTATTTCAATCCCTGAAGTTGACAGAGCTATTCAACAAGTTGTCGACGATTCTATATTAAACAACTACTTAGAAACTCATTACTATAATGCTGGTGAGCTTTCACAGATGTCTAGTTTTACTATCAACGATATTGTTATTACTCCTCTTGATGATGATGGTGTCTTACCAGACCCTGATATAAATACATTATTAATTGAAGATGTTATAACAGGTTCAACTGTTTATGAAGATACTGAGTATGATTACTATTATTTGAATTTAAATCAAGGTGGAGGAGAAGATTCTCCAAATTTTTCAGATAAGGTAAGAGTTAATTATGAAGGTAATTTATTAGATGGTGAGGTATTTGACAATACATTCTCACCAGTAGTTTTCGATTTAACAGCAGTTGTTGCTGGTTGGGGAAGGATTTTGCCTGAGTTTAACACAGCTGAGGATTATTATGTTAATTCTGATGGTACAGTTAGCTATACAAATCCTGGTATTGGTGTTATGTTTATTCCATCTGGTTTAGCTTATTACTCTAGTGCTGCTGGTTCAATTCCAGTATATTCATGTCTATCTTTTAAGTTTTCTTGTTTCCAAATGGAAAGTAATGATCATGATTTAGACAATGTTCCTTCACACATTGAGGACTTAAATGGAAATTTAGATTTAACTGATGATGACACCGATGGGGATACTTTTTACGATTTTGTCGACAGTGATGATGATAATGATGGTACTTTAACAATTGATGAGGATTTGGAACCAGATACAGATCTTTCTGTCGATAGAGACGGAGATGGAGATCCAACTAATGATATTGGAGATGGAGATCCAACTAATGACGATACAGATGGAGATGGAATTCCAAATTACTTGGATGTTGATGATACAGCTTCTAGAAAAGATTAATTAGTGTATAAGTATATATTTTCATTTTTATATTTTATTTCGTTTAACTTTTATGGTCAGTGTAATGGTTCAAACGCTCTTTGTGACAAGAGATACAATGAAGTAGCTTATCTTACTACCCATAATGCTTTTAATTCAAAAAAAGACAGTTATCTTTTCCCAAATCAGATATCCAACATTTCAGAACAACTTATCAATGGTGTTCGTGGACTAATGATCGATGTTTATGATGATAACGGAACTACTGTTGTTTACCACGCTTATAAATTTTTGGGGTCAAAACCATTATCTATTTATCTAAATGATATTAAATTTTTTTTAGATAATAATCCAAATGAGATAATCACCATAATATTAGAGACATATACTTCTTCAACTGCTATAGAAAATGAAATTAATAAAGTTGGGTTATTAAAATATTTACATACTCAAGATGTTAATTCATCATGGCCAAAATTACAAACAATGATTAATTCTAATAAAAGGCTAGTAATACTTTCTGATCAAAATGATGCAAATACAAAACAAAGTTGGTACCACTATATTTGGGATTTTGCGGTAGAGAATAAGTATGGTGAGATCAATTGTGAATTTAATAGAGGTAACCCTACAAATAGTCTTTTTATTTTTAACCATTTTATCACATCCTTAACAGGAAACAAAAATAATGCTAAAAATGTAAACTCATTCAAATATCTAATGAATCATATTTTAAACTGTAAAAATTTAAAAAATAAATTCCCCAACTTTGTAACGGTTGATTTTTATGAAATAGGAGAGGTCTTAGATGTCGTTAATGAATTAAATACATCTGAACTGACAATAATAAATTAAAAGTTAGAAATAAAGTTAAATCATTTTCTTTTCAAAACTTTATTTACTTTATCTATAATTGAATTTGCGTTTAATCCATATTTTTCCATTAGTTGAGTTGGTGTTCCTGATTCTCCAAATGTATCATTTGTAGCAACAAACTCTTGAGGAGTAGGGTGTTCTAGTGATAATACTCTTGATACTGATTCACCTAAACCACCTAGATAGTTATGTTCTTCGGCAGTTACTATGCAACCAGTCTTTTTGACTGATTCTAAAATAGCATTTTTGTCTAATGGTTTTATAGTATGAATGTTTATTACTTCAGCAGATATTCCTTTTTCAAATAATTTTTCGGATGCTTGTAATGCTTCCCAAACTAAGTGGCCAGTAGCTACAATAGTAACATCACTTCCTTCTGTTAAATTAATGGCTTTTCCAATTTCAAAAGTTTGTTTTTCATCAGTAAAAATTGGCACAGAGGGTCTTCCGAACCTTAGGTAAACAGGTCCATCATATTTTGCTATTGCAATTGTTGCAGCTTTGGTTTGATTATAATCACAAGTATTGATAACCACCATTCCTGGTAACATTTTCATAAGCCCAATATCTTCTAAAATTTGGTGTGTAGCACCATCTTCACCTAAAGTTAACCCTGCGTGAGATGCGCATATTTTTACGTTTTTATTTGAATATGCTATAGATTGTCTAATTTGATCATATACTCTTCCAG
>JABHBC010000017.1 GCA_018674025.1 Flavobacteriaceae bacterium | reverse complement strand
GAAAATATTCTCATTTATGGTGATTACGATGTAGATGGAACCACTTCTGTTTCTTTGGTGTCCTCTTATCTAAAAACAATCACAAATCATATAGCTACTTACATCCCAGACAGGTATGATGAAGGGTATGGAATTTCATACCAGGGAATTGATTTTGCATCTGACAATAATTTTTCACTAATTATAGCATTAGATTGTGGTATTAAAGCAATAGAAAAGGTCAATTATGCAACACAAAAGAATGTTGATTTTATTATTTGCGATCATCATAAACCAGGCGATGAGATCCCAAAGGCTTTGGCAGTTTTAAATCCAAAGAGAGTTGATTGCACGTACCCTTACAAAGAATTATGTGGTTGTGGTGTGGGCTTTAAATTAGTGCATGCATTGGCTTCAAGAAGAGGTCAAACAATTGAAGACATACAACAATATTTAGATTTAGTTGCAACTGCAATTGCTGCTGATATTGTTCCAATAACTGGTGAAAATAGAATCTTAACTTATTATGGATTAGAGGTGATTAACTCTAATCCAAGAAATGGAATTAAAGCAATTATTCATCAAATAAATAAAAAAAAATTAACAATTACCGATGTGGTTTTTATCATTGCTCCAAGAATCAATGCAGCTGGCAGAATTAAACATGGTAACTATGCAGTCGAATTATTAACTGAAATGAATTATGAAGCAGCATTAGATTTTGCTGCCTCAATTGAAAAGTTTAATTTAGAAAGAAAAGAACTCGATAAAAAAATTACCTATGAAGCTTTACAACAAATTGAATCAGCTAATGAAAAAGAAAAATTTTCAACGGTTGTTTATTCTGAAAATTGGCATAAAGGTGTTATTGGCATTGTGGCTTCTAGACTCATAGAGTCTTTTTATAGACCTACACTAGTTTTTACAAAAAGTGGCAATAAACTTGCAGCCTCCGCTAGATCTGTAAGAGGTTTTGATGTGTATGAAGCATTAAATGAATGTTCAGAATTTATTGAACAATTTGGTGGACATAAATATGCTGCTGGTTTAACATTAGATCCAAAAAATTATAGTGCTTTTAAAAATAAATTTGAAGAAGTTGTAAAAGCCAGCATTGACAAAAATTTACTAATCCCAGAAATTACTATCGACTTAGAGTTAGAATTATCTGAAATTACTCCTAAGTTTTTTAGAATTCTACAACAAATGGGACCATTTGGCCCACAAAACATGAAACCTGTCTTTAAAACTACTTCTGTAAGAGACAATGGCTACGGCAAAACCGTTGGAGCAGACAAAAGTCACTTAAAATTAAATATTATCTACGGAGCTGACCAAAAAACCTACAATGCAATTGGTTTTGGATTGGGTAATAAAATCAAATCGATTAAAGGTGATTTTGATATTGCCTATAGTTTGGATGAAAATGAATGGAAAGGTAATACCTCTATTCAACTGATTTTAAAAGACCTTAAAAATACATGATAAGTAACCAACATTGTTGGTTGTTAATTTTTCTCCTTAATTAAATACATGTATACCGGATAATGATCACTATACCCTCCTGTATAACTGCCAAAAGAAAAACTTCTAAAAGGATATCCTTTATAACGCCCTCTTTTATTTGTAAGAAATCTTTTATTAAAGACCATGGCCTTAAACATCTTGTAAGTTGAAAAATCTTTAGTACCAGAATCTAACAATGGCGAAGTAATTAAAATTTGATCAAATAAATTAATATTATCTCTGTAACCCAATGTATTTAATCCCTTTTTAAACAGATCTTCATAGGGGTTATAAATATCATTTTGTCCTACATTTTTTTTCTTTCCCTTAGCTTTCAAAACCTTTTTAAAACTAGCATTGATGGGATCATCGTTGAAATCACCCATCACAATAATTTTAGCGTTTGGGTCTTTTTCTCTAACCTGATCAATTATTTTTGTGTTTTGATAAGCAGCTTTTTCTCTCAACGGTCTGCTTTTCATTTCACCCCCACTTCTTGATGGCCAATGATTTACTATCAAATGAATTAACTCATCATCTAAATATCCTGATACTAATAATTGATCTCTAGTATAGACCTTTCTATTATCTCTATAAATATTTGGGTTAAATGATTGATGAAAAATTGGCTTAAAGTATCTCTTTTGGTACAACAAGGCAACGTCT
>JABHBC010000165.1 GCA_018674025.1 Flavobacteriaceae bacterium | reverse complement strand
TATATCGCATATGAAGTATGGTTAGGAAGTCTTAAAAAATTAGCTGTTGCAGCTGGTGGAAACGTATTAAAAGCTCACAAAACTTTATGTTGGTTCCTTCTTGTTGGTTGGGCAATTTATCCTTTAGGATATATGGCTGGTACTGATGGATGGTACAACGGTATTGAAAATGTACTTCCTTCTATGGAGGTTATTTATAACATTGGAGATGCAATTAACAAAATAGGATTTGGTTTAGTTGTTTACACGTTAGCTGTAAGCAAAGACTAATATCTCTCGGTTAGTTAATAAAAACCCAAGTAGTTTAGATAACTACTTGGGTTTTTTATTTAATTCAATCAGGTTAATTGAAAAAATTGGCATTAAAATTTAAATTTCATATTTAGATCTAAATGGTAAATAAGGATTCTTAATAAAATTAACAAAACTTGTAATAATACTATAGAAAAACTTGTAGATAGCTAAAACTACATATAATTTAGCTAAAACCACAGCTACTCCTACATACTCCCAAGCCACAGACATTAAACCATCCCAACTCCAAGCACTACCTGAAGCCATCGTTGGATCCCAATTTGTCCAATCTTTAGCTAAAATATCTCCTATAAAAGAAAGATTTAAAAGATTAGCTAATTCTGCCGTAGCTGCCATTGGTAAGGCATAGGCATAATTTATATTTTCAATCCATCCTGTAGCAAAATCTCCCGAAACATTTAATGATGTAGCCCATGATAATGTCATTGCAAATGCGCCAAACAAAGCAACAATAGCAGCAACATGACCTAGTACTTTAATATTTGCAAGTGCTAAATCTTTAAAAATAAAATCAATTGTTCCACTTTTAGAAGCAGCTAAGCCATCTCCTGCAGATCTAATAACCTGAGAAATAGGAAATGCAGCATACACCCATATAAGCATTGATAGAATATTTGCTAAAATATCCATTTTCTCTCCCATTCCACCAGACCAAATAGGTGAAAGAATCACAACTAGTGATGTTAACAATACTACAAGGGCTGAAACTGTGTAAAATTTACCCACCCAAGCTGGGATATTACCCTCTGAATCTTGAACCCAAGAATTAAACGTGTTTCCTGGTAATTTTGAATTGACTACCTGAGGTAAGTCAAGTAATTTGTTTAAAAATTTTTCCATTTTTAATAAATATTTATTGGTTAGTACTTCAATAATACAATTAATTAATTAATTAACAATAAATTAACTTTTTAACAATAAAATTATCAATTATATAAAGATGGTTATTAATTCATATTAAGATGTTAATTTATTAACATTTTTAGTAGCTAAGGCATATATTTCTATTTTAAAAAAAAACAAAAAACCATGTTGATAACTTATTAAGAACAAGTAATTTACAATATTACTTTTTTTTTAAAATTTATGATCTTTTAGAAGTTATTTGTTGTTGTTTTAAAGTTTAAGATAATTAAATAGAGAAAAATGAAAATTATATTTTCAAAATATAGAATACAGGATTTGTGTGAGAAATGTTTTTTAGTAAAAAATTCTTCCAGAAATACATCCCTAACAATCTTCTTTCAAAGAATACTAAAATAGATAAACCTTTAGCTTAAAATTTTGGACTCTTGACCTAGCTCCTTCACAAGTAGATAATAAAAAATTGCTCTATACTTTACCCTGTTTGTTTTCCCCATCAAAACACCTACTTTAGTAATGGCATTATCCAGATACTCTCCATCTTCGAGGCCTAATTTATGTATTAAGAAATTATGCTTTACCGTAAAAACTTCTTTTTCATCGGAGGTAGATACAGATGCTGCATCTCTTTTAAAGATCGAAGGACCTAACCCTCTTGTGATTTTATCAAATAATTCATCTTCGTATGGCAATCCCATAGAGACCATATTTTCTTTATAAAAACTAATTTTCTCATCAAACTTACTCATTTTTTCAATTTTTTTTATTTTTTTAAGATTCAAATATAACTAAAAACTACTTTTATTAATAGCAAATAAATAGACTTAAACATGTTATTTCTGTCAATATGTCATCAAAAAAGTACAAGAACTTAAAAAATGTGACAAACTTTAGATGAAAACCTGTTGGCATACAAATTGTCTATAGGTAAGAAGTTAAAAAAGAAAAATATAAATTATATAAATAACAATTATGAGTAAGATTATAGGAATCGATTTAGGAACAACCAACTCATGCGTTTCAGTGATGGAAGGAAACGAGCCTGTTGTAATTCCTAATTCAGAAGGAAAAAGAACCACTCCTTCTATTGTTGCTTTTGTAGAAGGCGGAGAGCGTAAAGTTGGAGATCCAGCAAAACGTCAAGCAGTTACAAACCCAACAAAGACAGTGTATTCTATTAAGCGTTTTATGGGTAATAAATTCTCTGAATCTACCAAAGAAGCAACAAGAGTACCTTATAAAGTAGTAAAAGGAGATAATGATACTCCACGTGTAGACATTGATGGTCGTTTGTATACTCCGCAGGAAATTTCTGCCATGGTTTTACAGAAAATGAAAAAGACTGCAGAAGATTATTTAGGACATGATGTTTCTGAAGCTGTTGTAACTGTTCCTGCATATTTTAATGATGCACAAAGACAAGCTACTAAAGAGGCTGGAGAAATTGCTGGTTTAAAAGTAAGCAGGATCATAAACGAACCTACAGCTGCTGCGTTGGCTTATGGTTTAGATAAAGCTAATGATGATAAAAAAATAGTAGTATTTGATTTTGGTGGTGGTACACACGATGTTTCTATCCTTGAATTAGGAGATGGAGTTTTTGAAGTATTAGCAACAGACGGAGATACTCATTTAGGTGGTGATGATGTTGATGAAAAAATCATTAACTGGCTAGCTGAAGAATTTAAAGCAGAAGAAAACATGGATTTGAGAAAAGATCCAATGGCACTACAACGCTTAAAAGAAGCTGCTGAGAAGGCTAAAATAGAATTATCTAGCACTTCTTCTACAGAAATTAACTTACCTTATGTAACAGCTACCGCAAGTGGCCCAAAACACTTGGTAAGAACCTTATCTAAAGCTAAATTTGAGCAATTAATTGATGACTTAATCAAAAGAACAATAGCTCCATGTAAATCAGCATTAAAAGCTGCAGATTTATCTACTAGCGATATTGATGAAATAATATTAGTCGGAGGTTCAACAAGAATTCCTGCTGTTCAAGATGCTGTTGAAAAGTTTTTTGGAAAGAAGCCTAATAGAGGTGTTAATCCCGATGAAGTTGTAGCTGTTGGAGCAGCAATTCAAGGTGGAGTTTTAACTGGTGATGTGAAAGATGTTCTATTATTAGATGTAACTCCACTATCATTAGGTATTGAAACTATGGGTAATGTTATGACTAAATTAATTGAGTCTAACACAACTATTCCTACAAAAAAATCACAGATATTTTCAACTGCTGCTGACAATCAGCCTTCAGTAGAAATTCATGTTTTACAAGGAGAAAGACCTATGGCTGTTGATAACAAAACAATTGGAAAATTTCATCTAGATGGAATACCTCCAGCTCAAAGAGGAACTCCTCAAATTGAAGTTACTTTTGATATTGATGCAAATGGTATAATTAAAGTTTCTGCCACAGATAAAGCAACAAACAAAACTCAAGACATTCGTATTGAGGCGTCGTCAGGTTTAACAGAAGAGGAAATACAAAAAATGAAGCAAGAAGCTGAGTCTAATGCAGAAGCAGATGCTAAAACAAAAGAAAAAGTTGATAAATTAAATAGCGCTGATGCCATGATTTTTCAAACTGAAAAGCAGTTAAAAGAATTTGGCGATAAATTATCTGATGATAAGAAGAAGCCAATTGAAGATGCTTTGGAAGAGTTGAAAAAAGCTTACGAAACTAAAGAAATCGAAGTTATTGATCCAGCATTGGAAAAAATCAATGAAGTTTGGAAGTCTGCTAGTGAGGAAATGTATAAAGCTCAAGCAGAATCTCAACAGGGAGCACCAAATGATGCAGATCAAAATAAAGATGCTGGTTCGGATGATGTAGAAGATGTTGACTTTGAGGAAGTTAAAGAAGACTAAGAATTAATTAGTTTTTACAATATAAAAAAGGATGCATAATTAATGCATCCTTTTTTAATTTATAATAGACTCAATTATCTCCGTTTTAATTTCATGTTTACCTTTAAATTCAATGTAATTTATATTTGAAAACAGATGTTCAATCTTATTTTTCTCTGAATTTAAGAAATCCCCATGTATATATTCGTCCTTATCTCCATACACATAGTAAATTGTAGCTTTATTTTCTAAATATTTAAAGTCATTTGCTGTTAATTCTTTAGGAATACCACCAGACATTAGAATTAATTTAGATACTTTAATTTTTCTTTTTGCCAAATATCTCATTGCTACAGACACTCCTTGTGAATATCCTAAAAAAATAAAGTTTAAGTTTTTAACTTTTTCATTATTTAAAACACTATCAAAGTAATTCATAACATTTTCAATTTCTTTTGCTGTATTTTCTTTTGTTAACCATGATGCACCAACATATTTCATTTTTGGAGCTACATAATATTTACTTTGAGCTTGTGGAATGATTATATAATTATCATCACTATTTAGTCCATTAAAGTATTTTGAAAAATATCTGCTTAAATATCCCATTCCGTGGCAAGCAAATATTACATTTTTTGTTTTGTTAGTTAAAGAATTTAATGTTGTGTAAGAATTAGAGATGTTATAAACAATTTCTTTTTCAGTTGAATTCATTTTAAACTTGGTTTTGTATTTTTGAAAAAAAACAATGTTAGAAAATAAAGATATAATATTAAAAGAAGCCAGCAAAGTTTGTAAGAATACTTTAATGGAGACACTTAATATTGAGCCAGTTGATTTTGGTGAAGACTTTTTGATTTTAAGAATGCCTGTTAATTCCAGGGTTTATCAACCAGACGGAGTGCTACACGGTGGGGCTACAGCTGCTTTGGCTGAATCTGCAGGAAGTATGGCTACACACATGTTATTTAAAGATTCCAACTTTATGGTAAGAGGTATTGAAATTACAGCTAATCATTTAAAAAGTGTTAAAGAAGGTTATGTTTATGCAAAAGCTACTTTTATTCACAAGGGTAGAACTACGCAACTTATTTCAATTAACATTACTGATGATTCTAATAATTTAATCTCTCATTGTAAGTTAACTACAATATCTTTACCTAAATCTAAATAGATTAATGAATCAATCCGATTTATTTAAAATCATTAACAATCACAAAGATAAGGGCCTACCTTTTGTAGTTTATAATGAACCTTACTCAGAAGAGATAATTGCTAAACTTCAAATTAACGACAAATTACATATTGATAGTGATTTAAGTAATGGAGCCTTTGTATTTGCTCCTTTTGACTCAGAAAAATTCGATAAGATTTACATGCCATTTGATAACTGTAAATCTTATAAATCAATCTATTTTGATAAAGCTATTAAATCAAACCTCAAAAGAAAGATTTCAGATAATAAATTAAATAAAAGTGCTCATGTTAATTTAATTAATAAATCTTTATTAGTTATAAATGATGGTATTTTAAAAAAAGTTGTCTTATCCAGAGTAGAAGCTATGTCAATTACATCTGTTGACCTAGCTACAGTATTTCAAAAGCTACTTTCTTTTTATAAAAACTCTTTTGTTTATATCTGGTTTCATCCAAAAGTAGGTTTTTGGCTTGGTGCATCACCTGAAAAACTATTGACTATACAAGATCATTTTATGCAGACTGTAGCTCTTGCTGGAACAACCAGAAAAGGTTCTGATGGTTTGGTTAGTTGGTCGGATAAGGAGATTAAAGAACAACAATATGTAAAATCTTATATTTTAGATTCTTTAATTAATGTAGTAGACAATCTATCTTCTGATGAATTAGTTAATGTAAAATCTGGTGATTTATATCATTTATGTACAAAGATTAGAGGTAGTTTAAAATCTTTTAATGATTATAAACATATTATAAAATTAATCCATCCTACTCCGGCTGTATGTGGTATTCCTTTAGATGTGTCCAAAGAATTTATAAGATCAAATGAATGCTATGATAGATCTTATTATACTGGTTATCTAGGAGTTATCTCTCCTAACAAAAAATCAGTTAAGCTGTATGTAAATTTAAGATGTGCTGAAGTATTAAATAATTCTATTAAAATTTATGTTGGTGGGGGTATAACTAAAGAATCTAATCCTGCAGATGAATTTGAGGAAACCGTAGTTAAGTCTCACATAATGAAAAATGTTTTTTATTAAAAAACTAACTTTCTTAATTCATATCTTTACTCTCTATTTTATTTAAATGAATTTTTCAAAAAATATCCTTGCACAATCTATAACGGACTTATGTTTTAAAAAGAATATTAAAAACATAGTTATTTCTCCAGGGAGCAGAAATGCACCTTTGACTTTGGGTTTTAATCTAAACCCTTACTTTAAAACATACAGTATAGTTGATGAGAGGGCTGCTGCTTTTTTTGCCTTAGGTATTGCTCAACAGATTAAGTTTCCAGTAATTTTAGTATGTACCTCTGGTAGTGCTTTACTTAATTATTATCCAGCAATTTCAGAGGCTTATTATAGCAATATTCCGTTGGTGATACTTTCTGCTGATAGACCTGAAAAACTTTTGAATATTGGTGATGGACAAACCATAAATCAAAAAAATGTTTTTAATAAAAACATAGGTTACTCTGAAAATTTGAATCAAAATGATAATTATTTTCTAAATCTTTTTGGCTTGAGAGATAATAATCAAGAGAAAATAAACAAAGCTTTGAACTTTTCAATTGAGAAACAAAGTCCAGTACATATTAATATACCATTTTCAGAGCCTTTGTATGAAATTACAAACAGTTTATCTGTCGATTTAATCAATAAAATTCCTAGACTTAATAATCAAAATGTCAAAAAAGTAAGCTCATTTAGAAATAAATGGCAAAATTCAATTAAGAAAATTATTCTTATTGGTGTGTCCTCACCTGATTTGTTAAGTAAAAAATCAATTGATTTATTAGCAGGTGATTCTTCTTTATTAGTTTTAACTGAAAATACTTCAAACGTTTATCATCCTTCTTTTTGTAATAAAATTGATCAATTAATAGCGCCGTTAACTAACAATGAATTAAAAGAATTCAGACCAGAAATTTTGATTACTATTGGAGGTATGATTATTTCCAAAAAAATTAAAGCAATCTTAAGAGAGAATAAACCCAATGAACACTGGCATATCGGAATTCACGACGCAAATGATACATTTTTTTGCTTAACAAAACATTTTAAAACAAGTCCAAATAATATTATTTCTAATTTATATGAAAACTTTAATGACAATGGTTCTGATTTTTATAATAAATGGGATTTAGTCATTTCAAAAAGAAAAGAAAAACATAAAGAATATCTTATTAACCTCATTTATTGCGATTTCAAGGTATTTGATTATGTTTTAAACTCTATTCCCTCGAAATCCATGTTGCAAGTTTCCAATAGTTCAGCTATTCGTTACACACAACTATTTGATTTGGATAGTTCAATTAATGTTTTCTGTAATCGTGGAACAAGTGGCATTGATGGTAGTACATCCACAGCTGTAGGAGCCGCAAGTGTCTTTAAAGGAAATACTGTATTTATAACTGGTGACCTTAGTTTTTTCTATGATAGTAATGCACTTTGGAATAATTTTATTCCTACAAGTTTCAGAGTAATACTAATTAACAATAAAGGTGGTGGTATTTTTAAAATTTTGACAAAAGATAATAACACAGAATTATTTAAAAAATTCTTTGAAACCAAGCATGATTTATATGCAAAAGATTTATGTAATATGTATGGTTTTGAATACTTCATCAGTAATGATGAAGATACACTAAAAAATGTTTTAAATGATTTTTACAATGAATCTGAAAAACCTAGATTATTAGAGGTTATTACTGATAATGATTACAATCAAGATTATCTATTAAATTATTTTGACTATATAAAATAAGAATTCTAATATTTGTACCTTTGATTTATGATAGAATTAGGTGTAATTAATAATTTAAAAATTCTTCGTCATACTCCTCCTGGTCTTTTTTTAGGTGACGAAGAGGACAACGAAGTCTTATTGCCAAATAGATATGTTCCTGAAAGTTATGAAATTAACGATTACTTAGATGTATTTGTTTATTTAGATAATGAAGAACGAATAGTTTCAGTAACAGATGTTCCTTACATTCAAAGGAATAATTTTGCTTTGTTAAGATGTAATGAAGTTACAAGTTTCGGCGCGTTTTTAGATTGGGGTTTAGTGAAAGAATTATTTTGCCCATTTAAAGAAATGGCTTTTAAAATGAAAAAAGGTGATTGGTATTTAGTTCATTGTTATTTAGATGATGAAACCAATAGACTACTTGCATCTAGTAAAACAAATAGATTTTTAGACAATAAAACACTAACTGTTGAACAATTTGATGAAGTTGATCTGATTATATCACATCCGTCTGAATTAGGAATGAATGTAATAGTAAATAATATTCATTCAGGATTAATATTTAGCAATAATATCTTTAAAGATATTTCAGTTGGTGACAAATTAAAAGGAGTTGTTAAAAAGGTTCATCCAAATAATAAATTAGATATTTCTCTGGGCCATGTAGGTTATAGAAACATTGAACCTAACTCTAATTTTATATTAGAAAAAATTACCGACTCAGATGGTTTTATTGCTATTAATGACAAATCTTCACCAGAGATAATTAAAGATACATTTCAAATGAGTAAAAAATCATTTAAAAAAGCTCTAGGTGGTTTATATAAACAAAAACTAATTACTATAAAAGATGATGGTATTCATTTAAATCATAAATAAATTCTAATGGATAAAATTAATTGGATTAAGCAAAAAAATTACAAAGACATTACATACAATAAATCATGTGGCGTCGCTAGAATAGCATTTAATAGACCAGATGTAAGAAATGCCTTTAGACCTCAAACAACTTCTGAGCTTTATGATGCAATGTATGATGCACAAGAAGATACTTCAATTGGAGTGGTTTTATTGAGTGCAGAAGGACCTTCTTCAAAGGATGGAGTTTATTCATTTTGTAGTGGTGGAGATCAAAAATCAAGAGGAAAACAAGGTTATGTTGGAGAAGATGGATATCATAGATTAAACATTTTAGAAGTTCAACGACTAATAAGAATGATGCCTAAAGTAGTTATTGCTGTAATCCCAGGCTGGGCTGTTGGTGGTGGTCATAGTTTGCATGTGGTTTGTGATTTATCAATTGCAAGTAAAGAGCATGCTATTTTTAAACAAACTGATGCTGATGTTACTAGTTTTGATGGTGGGTATGGTTCAGCTTACTTAGCTAAAATGGTAGGACAAAAAAAAGCAAGAGAAATCTTTTTCTTGGGAAAAAGCTATTCAGCAACTGAAGCTCTTGAGATGGGAATGGTTAATACTGTCGTTACTCATGAAGAATTAGAATCTACGGCATATCAATGGGCTCAAGAAATCTTAAAAAAATCTCCAACATCAATTAAAATGTTAAAGTTTGCCATGAATCTGACTGATGACGGTATGGTTGGTCAACAAGTTTTTGCAGGTGAAGCAACTAGATTAGCATATATGACAGATGAAGCTAAAGAAGGTAGAGATGCTTTTTTAGAGAAAAGACCTCCAAACTTTAATAAGAAATGGATTCCTTGATTATATGACTAATTTTAAAGTATGGATATCAAGTTTTAGATTAAGAACCCTTCCTTTATCAATTTCGGGTATTATACTAGGTAGCGCTTTAGCTTATTCAAACCAGTACTTTAACACTACTATTTTTGTATTTGCTTTATTAACTACTATTTCTTTACAAATACTATCAAACCTTGCAAATGATTATGGAGATGGAGTTAAGGGGACAGATAATAACAA
Organism: Flavobacteriaceae bacterium; assembly: GCA_018674025.1. Taxonomy (GTDB): domain Bacteria; phylum Bacteroidota; class Bacteroidia; order Flavobacteriales; family Flavobacteriaceae; genus SGZJ01. The sequence continues at coordinate 2,466 of JABHBC010000165.1, read as the reverse complement.
TAGAATAGGTCCTGAAAGAGCAATACAAAGTGGCTTAATTTCACCTCAACAGATGAAATATGCAATAATAATTAATGTTTTAATACTAATATTACTTATTACTATATTATTGTATTTTTCTTTCGGAACAAATGAATATTTAAATCTTCTTGCTTTTTTCTCGTTAGGTATTGTAAGTATTTTTTCAGCCATTAAATATACAGTTGGTAATAAAGCATATGGTTATTATGCTTTAGGAGATCTTTTTGTTTTGTTGTTTTTTGGTTTTTTAAGTGTTATGGGGTCTTACTATTTATATGCAAAAAATTTAGAGATTAATATAATATTACCATCTTTATCTATTGGGTTTTTAAGTGTAGCTGTAATTAATTTAAATAACATGAGAGATTTGGTTTCAGACAAGTTATCTAATAAAATTACTGTTGCTGGAAAATTAGGTTTTGCTAATTCAAAAAAATATCATTTTTTAATTTTAATTAGTTCCATTGTATTTTCTTTACTATTTATTTTATTTTTTTATTATAAACTTATTAGTTTAATAGTTCTTATTTCTTATGTACCAATTATTATTCACCTTAAAAAAGTTTATCATATAACAAAACCAGTGGATTATAATAATGAATTAAAAAAAGTAGCTATTTCAACATTTGTTTTTTCAATTATTCATTCGTTGATTATAATAATCTAGATTTTATTATAGATGATAGCATCATACAAGAAATATAAATTTTTATTTAAAATTCCTGGAGGAACATCCAGAGGAATTTTACATGAAAAATATTCCTGGTTTTTAATTTTAAAAAATAATTCAAAAGTTGGAGTAGGTGAGTGTAGTATAATTAATGGATTAAGTATTGATGATTCTTCAAAAATTGAATCTAAATTAGACTGGGTTTGTTTAAATATTAACAAACCACCTTCTTTTTTATTTAATGAACTAATTGATTTTCCAGCTCTAGCATTTGGGCTTGAAATGGCTTTAAAGGCTATAGATTCTGAGAAAGATAATATTTTGTTTCCATCAGATTTTACAAATGGAAAAACCAGTATATCAATCAATGGATTAGTTTGGATGGGTGATATAGAGTTTATGAAGAGTCAGGTTGACTTAAAACTTTCAGAAGGTTATAGATGTTTAAAACTTAAAATAGGTGCTTTAGATTTTGGCAAAGAGTATTCTTTGCTAAAAAGCATTAGAGACCAGTATCCTCCATCTGAGCTTGAAATTAGACTTGATGCTAACGGAGCATATTCTTATGAAGATTCATTAGAGATTTTAAATAAACTCTCAAAATTAAATATTCACTCTATCGAACAGCCTATAAAAGCTGGTCAGATAAAACAAATGTCTGAATTATGTATTAGTTCACCTATCCCTATAGCTTTAGATGAAGAATTAATAGGAGTTAACACTATTAAAAATAAAATTAAATTAATAGAAGATGTTAAACCTCAATATATAATTCTTAAACCTAGTTTAATTGGTGGTTTTAGATCTTCAATGGAGTGGATTAACATATTACCAAAAAGTACAAAGTATTGGGTCACCAGTGCATTAGAAAGTAACGTCGGTTTAAGTGCTATATCTCAATGGGTATATACTTTAAATTGCTCATTACCACAGGGTTTAGGTACAGGGTCGCTATATTCTAATAACTTTTCTTCCCCACTAAGCATAAAAAATGCTAAATTGCATTACGATAAAAACAATAACTGGAATATAAAAATTTAGATTATGTATATAGAACAAGTTCAAAAAAATTTAAGTGATTGGTGGAGGTATTTAATTGGTTTAGTTATAGCTGTTTCCGGTGTGTTTGTCTTCTCAATTCCTCATGGAGCTGCAGTAATTGCCGAAATTGCTACTGGTGATGTAGATATGGATAAAATTGCTGCCAACGATACTGCATATCTTATGGGTATGTTTGAACCTAATTTAAATTTCCTATATATTCTATTGCCATTTACAGGCGGGTTAATATTTTTATATATAGCCGTAAGGTTACTTCATAAACAAACGATTACTAACCTTACTACATCAAGATCTAAAATTGACTGGAAAAGAGTGTTTTTGGCATTTTTACTTTGGGGGTTTATTTCTACTTCTATGACACTAATTGACATTTCTATGTATCCAGAGGATTATGTATATAATTTTGAATTTGATCGATTTATTATTCTAGCTGGTATAGCTATTATTTTAGTCCCATTACAAACTAGTTTCGAAGAGTATATGTTTAGAGGTTATTTTATGCAAGGAATTGGAAATTTAGTTAGAAATAAATTTGTGCCACTAATTATTACATCTGTTGCTTTTGGTTTATTACACATTGCAAATCCAGAAGTTGATAAACTGGGTAACATAATAATGATATACTATATAGGAACAGGATTCTTTTTAGGAATAATAACATTAATGGATGAAGGTATGGAGTTAGCTTTAGGTTTTCATGCTGCTAATAATTT
>JABHBC010000164.1 GCA_018674025.1 Flavobacteriaceae bacterium | reverse complement strand
GATCCACCAGGGTGACCTGAATTCACTTTATGTACCATTCTTAAGATGTCTCTTCTTACTTGTATTGTCAATTTTTGAAGTTCTTCCATTTTTTTTAAATATTTCCGTAAAATTAAATTAATATATAATTTTAATATCATTGACAGTTAACCTTTTATCAACAATGTATTTGATTTACTAACATTTAAGTTTTCAGGATGAATATTGGATTTATGTTATTTATATTTGTCTAAACTATTTTTTATGAAATTTGACCTGATTAAAACAGACTCTAAATCATCTGCTAGAGCTGGGGTAATAAATACAGATCACGGAAATATCGAGACTCCAATTTTTATGCCTGTTGGAACTATCGGTAGTGTAAAAGGAGTTCATCAAAGAGAACTTAAAAATGATATAAATGTTGATATAATTTTAGCTAACACTTATCATCTTTATTTGCGACCTAACATAGACATTATCAACAAAGCTGGTGGTATTCATAAGTTTATCAATTGGGATAGAAATATTTTGACAGATTCTGGTGGCTATCAAGTTTATTCCCTTGCTGCAAATAGAAAAATTAATGAAAAAGGAGTTAAGTTTAAAAGCCATATAGATGGGAGTATTCACGAATTTACAGCAGAAAATGTCATGGATATTCAACGAAAAATTGGTGCAGATATTATTATGGCATTTGATGAATGCCCTCCTTATCCTTGTACTTTTGAATATGCAAAAAAGTCAATGCATATGACTCACAGATGGCTTGATAGGTGTATTGATAAATTAAAAACTACCCCTTTTTTATATGATTATGAACAAGCTTTTTTTCCTATAATTCAAGGTAGTGTATATAAAGACTTACGAAAAATGTCTGCAGAATATATTGCAGAAACTAACTGTTTTGGAAATGCTATCGGAGGTTTGTCTGTAGGTGAGCCTGCAGATGAAATGTATGAAATGTCTGATTTAGTATGTCAAATTTTACCAAAGTCAAAACCAAGATATTTAATGGGTGTAGGAACTCCAATTAATCTTTTAGAAAATATCAGTTTAGGGGTCGATATGTTTGATTGTGTAATGCCTACTAGAAATGCAAGAAATGGAATGTTATTTACATCTGAAGGAACCATAAATATTAAAAATAGTAAATGGAAGAATGATTTTAGTAGCTTGGATACTATGGCCCATACTTATGTTGATACAGATTATTCAAAAGCTTATTTAAAACACTTATTTTCTGTAAATGAGTTATTGGCTAAACAGATTTCTACTATTCATAATCTTGGGTTTTATAATTGGTTAGTTAAAGAGTCTAGAAGAAGAATTATTGAAGGAAATTTTGTAGATTGGAAAAGCATCATGGTTAAAAAATTAAGTAATAGGTTATAATTAATGAAAATTTTAGATTGGTACATACTAAAAAAGTACTTAAATACTTTTATTACTATTCAATTATTATTTATTCCAATTGCTATAGTGGTCAATCTTGCTGATAATATTGATAAGATTTTAGCCAACGAAGTTCCATTTAATCTTGTTGCTGAATATTATTTCAATTTTACAATTTATTTTTCTAATTCATTACTCCCTCTTTTTTTATTTCTTTCAGTTATTTGGTTCACTTCAAAATTAGCATCCGATACAGAAGTGATAGCTTTCCTAAGTTCTGGTATATCTTTTTTTAGATTTTTAAGATCATACCTTTTGGGTGCTTTAATTATTGCTATAATCGCATTTTTGTTTGGATTATTTATTGTTCCAAATGCTAGTAAAGATTTTAATGAGTTTTCATACAAATATTTAAAAGGTTCTAAAAAGAGTTATGACAGTCAAAATATATATAGACAAATTAGCCCAAATGATTACATTTATTTAAGTCAATTTAATCCAAAGAGTAATGTTGGATCTAATTTTACCTTAGAACATTTTGAAGATAATATTTTAAAATATAAAATTGAATCCAGTAATATACGTTATCTTCCTTCTGATAGTTTGTTTAGACTTTCTAATTACACCAAAAGAATAATTGGTAAAGAAAATGATATCTTGATTAAGAAAAGAAAACTTGACACATCATTTGCTTTTAAATTAAAGGATTTACTTCCAATTAAGTATATCGCAGAAACATTGAGTTACCCAGAACTAGTATCTTTTATTGAACAAGAAAAACTCAGAGGATCTTCAAATATTGGTAGATACCAACTTGTTAAGTATAAGAAGTGGAGTATACCTTTCTCTGTTTTTATTCTAACTATTATAGCTTTTTCTGTTTCCTCTGTAAAAAGAAGAGGAGGGACTGGAATTAATTTAGCTTTTGGAATAGTTGTAGCTATGATATTTGTATTTTTTGACAAGGTATTTGGGGTAATGGCTCAACAATCTGACTTCTCTCCAATTTTAGCAGTATGGTTACCTAATATTTTATTTGGTATTCTTGCAATTTATTTATTATACAATGCAAAAAAATAATCTTAAACATTATCTTCATCTTCATTTTTTAGTTTTTATAGCAGGATTTACTGCTATACTAGGCGAAGCAATTTCTTTAGGCTCTATTGCATTAGTTTGGCATAGAATGCTTATTGCTTTTGTTCTGACTTTTTTATTTTTAATTTTTCGTAAATATGATTTTAAAATCAATATAAGAGATTTTTTTAATTTCTCATTAGCTGGTATTATAATTGCCCTTCACTGGATTACTTTTTTCGAAGCGATAGAACAATCAAATATATCAATTACCTTAGCCATGTTTTCTACTGGTGCTTTTTTTGCTTCTTTATTAGAGCCTATATTTTTTAAAAGAAAAATAAAACCTGTGGAGATTATCTTAGGTTGTGTTGTTGTATGTGGTGTTTTTATAATTTTAAAAGCAAATATTAACAGTTTTGTTGGTGTGTTGTTGGGAATAGTATCTGCGTTATTAGCATCCCTTTTTTCAGTATTTAATGGTAAATTAGTTCAAAATAACAATCCTTTTTTGATATCTTTTTATGAATTTTTATCTGGTGTGGTTTTTATATTACTATACTTAATTTTTTCAGATAACTTAAGTGATTTAGCCATTTCCTCATTTTTTAGTTATGATTATTTGTATGTGTTTATTTTAGGATCTATTTGTACAGCTTATGCATTTATAGCTTCAATTTATATTTTAAAATTTTTAAGCCCATATACATTAGTTTTAACTTATAATTTAGAACCTGTATACGGAATTTTATTGGCGATTTTTATTTTTCCTGATACTGAAAAAATGGAATTTTCATTTTATATTGGAACACTAATTATAATTTCTACAATTATTATAAATTCTATTTTAAAGATTAAGAATAATAAAAAAACATCTTCATAATATCTAATCCTCGCCAAAGTTTTTATATTTGTTTTATATACTATTCTTATGAATTATTTAGATTTTGAATTACCTATTAAAGAACTTGAAGATCAATTAAATGACTGCAAGATTATTGGCGAAAAGAGTGATGTAGATGTTTCTGAAACTTATGAGCAAATTGAAAACAAATTAAAGCAAACTAAGAAAGACATTTATAGTAATTTAACTCCATGGCAAAGAGTTCAAATGTCAAGACACCCTGACAGACCTTATACCCTTGATTATATTACTGCTATATTTGGAGATTCTTTTTTAGAACTCCACGGAGATAGAAACTTCAAAGATGATAAAGCTATGATTGGGGGACTTGGTAAAATTTTTGATCAATCATTTATGTTTATAGGTCAGCAAAAAGGTTTTAATACTAAAACTAGACAGTACAGAAATTTTGGTATGGCTAACCCAGAAGGATATCGAAAAGCTTTAAGATTAATGAAATCTGCCGAAAAATTTAATATTCCTGTTGTAACTTTAATTGACACACCTGGTGCTTACCCTGGTTTAGAAGCAGAGGAGAGAGGTCAAGGAGAAGCTATAGCAAGAAACATATTAGAAATGACAAGGTTGAAAGTTCCTATAATAACTGTTATTATTGGTGAAGGAGCTTCTGGCGGTGCCTTAGGTATTGGAGTTGGTGATAAAGTTTTAATGTTAGAAAATACTTGGTATTCAGTTATTTCACCAGAATCTTGTTCATCGATTTTATGGAGAAGTTGGGAATATAAAGAACAAGCTGCATCTGCTTTAAAGTTAACTGCCAAAGACATGAAAAAAATGAAACTAGTTGATCATGTAATTAAAGAGCCTTTGGGCGGTGCACACAACGATAGAGAAAAAACATTTCTTAATGTACGTGATGCTATAGTTAAAGCTTATTCAGAATTTCAAGATTTATCTTCTAAAGATTTAGTTATTAAGAGAATGGATAAATACTCTTCTATGGGAGTTTTTAATGGTTAAATGAATTCTAACCTATATTAACAATTTCTGACTTTTATTAACAACAATAATGTTTACTACAAGTTAAAAAGTTAAGTTTTTTATTCTATTTTTCATTTCATTATTTAATTAACTTAGCTTTATGAAGCAAACAAAACCTTATCAAAACTTGAGAGTAGACAGAAACTCAATTATAAATTTAGAAAAAGGTAAAATACCTCCACAAGCAATTGATTTAGAAGAAGTAGTACTAGGTGCTATGATGATAGATAAAAAAGGGGTTGATGAGGTTATAGATATATTAAACTCTGAGGCTTTTTATAAAGAAAGTCATCAATATATATTTGAAGCAATACTTTCTTTGTTTGAAAATAGTGAACCGATTGACCTTCTCACAGTGTCTTCTCAATTAAAAAAAGATAATAGATTAGAGTTAGCTGGTGGAGATTTTTACTTAATATCTCTAACTCAAAAGGTCTCTTCTTCTGCTCATATTGAATTTCATGCCAGAATTATATTGCAAAAATATATACAAAGAAGTTTAATTAAAATTTCTAACGAAATTATTGAGGAATCTTATGATGAAACTAAAGATGTCTTTGATTTGTTAGATAAGGCTGAAGCGAAACTTTATGATGTAACTCAAGGAAATATAAAAAAATCCTCAGAAACTGCTCAGAGTTTAGTTATTCAAGCAAAGAAAAAAATTGAAGCTATCTCAAATAAAGATGGTCTTAGTGGTATTCCATCTGGATTTGACAAAATTGACAAATTAACTTCTGGTTGGCAAGAAAGTGATTTAATTATTATAGCTGCCAGACCTGGTATGGGTAAAACTGCATTAACACTTTCAATGGCAAGAAATATTGCAGTCAATCAAAATATTCCAGTAGGTTTTTTCTCTTTGGAAATGTCTTCTGTTCAATTAATCACAAGATTAATTTCTTCTGAAACAGGTTTGTCTTCTGAAAAGTTAAGAACTGGTAGATTAGAAAAACATGAATGGGAGCAATTAAACGTTAAAGTTAAGAGCTTAGAAAAAGCTCCTCTTTTTATCGATGACTCTCCCTCTTTATCGGTATTTGATTTGAGAGCAAAAGCTAGACGTCTTTCCTCTCAACACGGAATAAAATTATTGATTGTTGATTACTTACAATTAATGACTATCGGAGGAAATAATAAAGGTGGTAATCGAGAACAAGAAATATCTACTATTTCAAGAAACCTTAAAGCACTAGCAAAAGAATTAAGTATCCCTGTTATAGCTCTTTCTCAACTTTCTAGAGCTGTTGAAACTAGGGGAGGTAGTAAAAGACCTATTTTATCTGATTTACGTGAATCTGGCGCAATTGAACAAGATGCAGATATAGTATCCTTTATTTATAGACCAGAATATTATAAAATTGATGAGTGGGATGATGATGATAGATCATCAACTGATGGGCAAGCTGAATTAATTGTAGCTAAACACAGAAATGGTGGATTAGATAATTTGAGACTTAAGTTTATTAAAGAATTAGGTAGGTTTGAAAATATAGATGATTTTGATTCTCCTTACGAGTTTCATTCAAAAATGAATGCAGCAGCAAATGATGATACCTTCAAACCAGATCCAAATCAGGCATTTAATTTACCTGATAATTCAGATCTTCCTTTTTAATTTATTTTATCAACAATAGCTTTAAATGCTTCTGGATTGTTCATAGCTAAATCTGCTAAAACTTTTCTGTTCAAGTCAATATTTTTTGACTTCATTTTACCGATAAATTCAGAGTAAGACATTCCATGTAAACGAGCTGCAGCATTTATTCTCATAATCCACAGTGCTCTAAATGATCTTTTCTTATTCCTTCTATCTCTAAATGCGTAAAGCATTGCTTTATCAACAGCATTCTTTGCTACTGTCCACACATTTTTTCTTCTACCAAAGTATCCTTTGGCTTGTTTTAACACTTTTTTTCTTCTAGCTCTTTTTGCTACTGAATTTACTGATCTTGGCATTTTGTTTTTGTTTTTTTTGAGTTAGGCGGTTTTAAAAACTCTTTTTAGCCCAATTCATGGTTAATATTTACCTTCTTTAAACTATTTTAATCTTAATTGTTGTTTAATGTTGTCTTCATCACTTTTGTGTACTAATGTACTGTGTGTTAAAGCCAATTTTCTTTTTTTAGATTTCTTAGTTAAAATATGGCTTTTGAAAGCATGTTTTCTTTTAATTTTTCCAGTACCTGTAACTTTGAAACGTTTTTTGGCGCTAGATTTTGTTTTCATTTTTGGCATATTTAGTCAATTTTAATTATTACTTACTTATTTTTTTGGAGCTATAAACATTATCATTCTTTTTCCTTCTAATTTTGGCATTTGTTCTACCTTACCTATTTCTTCTAGATCTTGAGCTAACCTTAATAACAATATTTCACCTTGATCTTTATAGATAATAGATCTGCCTTTAAAAAAAACAAAAGCTTTTAATTTAGCACCTTCTTTTAAAAATTTCTCAGAATGTTTCTTTTTAAACTCATAATCATGATTGTCAGTCTGAGGTCCAAATCTAATTTCTTTAATAACTACTTTTGTAGTCTTAGCCTTTAATACTTTTTCTCTTTTCTTCTGCTCATAAAGGAATTTTTTATAATCCACTATTTTACAGACAGGAGGGTTTGCTTTAGGAGAAATTTCTACAAGATCTAGACCCAATTCATCGGCTATTATTAATGCTTTTGATTTTGAATATACTCCAATTTCTACGTTATCACCAACCAGTCTTATTTCTGGAGCTAGGATTTTACTATTTATTCTATGTTCGTCAACTTTGATAATCCTTGCAGGACCTCTTGGTTTTCTTCTTCTAATTGCTATAGTGTATAATTTTAGTTATTAAATAGATTTTTTATTGAATTAGTTATAATTTTTACAAAATCTTCAACACTCATTTTACCTAAATCTTCTCCACCGTGTTTTCTTAACGAAATACAGTTTTCTTTTTCTTCGTTTTCTCCAATAATAATCATATATGGAGTTTTATTTATTTCTGCATCACGAATCTTTCTTCCCATTGTTTCACTTCTATTATCAAGCAGGGCGCGAATTTCGTTAATTTCTAACAAATTTAAAACTTTTTTAGTGTATTTCTCGTATTTATCGCTAATACTAAGTATTGCAACCTGTTCAGGAATTAACCAAATAGGTAAATT
>JABHBC010000163.1 GCA_018674025.1 Flavobacteriaceae bacterium | reverse complement strand
TTGAATACATAAAAAACGTATTTTCATTTTTTATTGAAAATGAAAAAGAATTTCATCATTTTGATGAAGAAAAAATGCAAAAAGAATTAATTACTATTAAAGGTATTGGTAAGTGGACAATTGAAATGTTTTTAATGTTTGAATTAGGTAAACCTGATATTTTTTCTAAAGGGGATATAGCATTAATTAATAGTGTTAAAAAGAATTACAAAATGAATGTTTTAAAAAACACTGAATTAGATAAGTTAATTAAATCATGGTCACCTTACAATAGTACAGCATCCTTACTTCTATGGAAGTCAATTGAAGAAAAAGTATTTTTTAATTAAAACTGCGATCTTTATTTTTACCCTCGATTCCTTTGAAAAAACTTTCAATAAATACAAAGTCTTTGGTAATATCGTTTGTTGGATAAAAAGGTTCAGAAATGGTATTTACTTTGTTTTTATAGTCTAAAGTCACCATAATTATTGGGGCATTTGCCTTTTTTGCAATATGATAGAAACCTGTTCTTAATTTGTCAACCTTAGCTCTAGTTCCTTCGGGTGCTAATCCAATTCTAAATTCTGATTTTTCATTAAAAATAGATGCAATAATATCAACTTTGTTTCCTTTTTTAAATCTATCTACAGGAACAAAATTTAACCATTTTAAAATAATAGAAAGAGGAAAAAAAAACAGTTCTTTTTTTGCTAAAAAACTAGTTTTTACATTACAAACAGACCTAAGTAACACGCCTATATAAAAGTCATGCCAACTAGTGTGAGGAACAGGAATAATAATACATTTTTTTAACTTATCTGTAGAAAAATTAATATTTCCTTTTACTTTCCAGCCTAAGATTTGAAAATATATAAATTTTGATAAAACTCTCATGTATTTATTTTTTTGACCAAATTGATATTGCTAAATCCAAATCTTCTTTAGTATCAATACCTACTCCTAAAAAATCTGTTTCAATCATTTTTATTCTACTCCCATTTTCAACAATTCTTATAGCTTCAATTTTCTCTACTAATTCCAGTTTGGATGGTGGTAATTTGGAGAAATTTACCAAAGCTTGTTTTGTAAAACCATAAACTCCAATGTGTTTGTAATAAGTTACTTCAGCAGTATTAACGTCCCTGCAAAATGGAATTACACTTCTAGAAAAATACAAAGCATAATTTTCAGAATCCACAATAACCTTAACGTTATTTGGATCATTTATTTCATTAATATCAGAAATATTAATCATTAATGAGACGTGATCAGAATTATTTAACTCAAAGACTAATTTATTAAGACTAGATGAATCTATAAATGGCTCATCTCCTTGAATATTAACAAAAGCATCAGAATCAATTGATACACAAGCTTCAGCTATTCTATCACTTCCAGATTCATGCTTATTTTTACTTAAAATTGAATTACCCCCAGCGTTCACTATCTCATTATAAATTTCCTTGTCTTCAGTAACAACATATACAGAATGAAATAATCCAGTTTCAACAACAGATTCGTAAGTTCTTAAAATTATAGATTTACCACAAAGATCCATCAGTAGTTTCCTGTCAAATCTAGTTGAAGATAATCTAGCTGGAATTAGTGCAGTTACTTTCATACGTTAATTTTAATCAAAAATACTGAATTATAATACTTATTCAGAAAAAAACTCATCCTTAAAACCAATAAGATATAGTTTTTCTTTGGCTCTTGTTAAAGCTGTATATAACCATCTGATAAAATCTTTATCAATTCCGTTAGGTAGATAAGGTTGTTCAACAAAAACCGAGGTCCATTGACCACCTTGTGATTTATGACAAGTCATAGCATAAGAAAATTTAACCTGAAGGGCATTAAAATATTTATTATTCTTAACTTTTAAAAATCTCTTATACTTAACTTTTTCAGAAACATAATCTTTCATAACTTCATTATACAAGTGGTTAGCCTTTTCATAATTCAAAGATGGAGTTTCTAAATTGATGGTGTCTAACATTAAAACTGTATCAAATGGCTTCATTTTAGGATAATCTATCATTTGTACATTAACTTCAGCAAAACGAAAATCATAAAGATCAACAATTCTACTTATCTCTAAAATCTTTATAATATCTCCATTTGCAATAAAACCTGCCTCGGATGTACTTTTTAGCCAATGATAATTATTTTTAACAACCATTAGATTGTCTCCTACAGAAAGTTCATTTTCATTAAAAAGAATTCTATTTCTAATTTGTTGATTATATAAATTAGCCCTCTTGTTAGATCTTACTATTAAAGCAGTTTCCTCTTTTCCAATAATATTATAACTGTCTGTCAAACTGTTAATAATATCTTCTCCATCTTGAAGTCTAATAATATCATTAAAACCTGAAAGATTAAATTTAAACTCGTCAAAATCATTATTGATTAAAGATTCTCTCAATAATGTTGCGTTATTTAATATTCCTGATAAAACCTGTTGACGAACTACTTCATCTAATTCAATTGACAATGTGTTTTTATTGTAGTTTTCTTTTAGATAATCAGAATCAAGTGATGGACTTAATTTTGAATTAACAGGAGGTAGTTGAGCAGTATCTCCAATAAAAATAATTTTACACTTGTATCCAGAGTAAACAAATTGAATTAAATCTGAAAGTAAAGAAGTCGTATCAAAAAGTTTTTTATTTTGAGAGGCACTAGAAATCATAGAAGCTTCATCAACTATAAAAATTGTATTTTTTGACTTATTTGTTTGTAATACAAAATCAATATTTCCGGATGAATTTTTTTTAGGAAAATATATTTTCTTGTGAATGGTATTAGCTTCCTTGTTTGTGTAATTAGATAAAACTTTGGCAGCCCTTCCAGTTGGTGCCAATAAAACACCAGATTTTTTTATTTTCCATAGGTTGTTGATTATTGAAGAAAGTATAGTAGTTTTTCCAGTTCCAGCATAACCTTTCAAGATAAATAAAGAATTATCGTCATCATTTAGGATGAATTCTGATAATTTATATAATGTCAAGTCTTGCTTAGCGGTAAGTTTAAATGAAAAATGATTCTTCGCTAAATTGTAAAACTCCTTAATATTCATCCTATAATTATATAATTAAAATCAAAGATATAAATGTTTTTTCTCTACAATCATTTTAACAAATAAAAAAAAATTGTATTTTGGCCTTTTAAATTTTAAACCCACTCAAATGCCCTTATCATACTACCTACAAATTTTTTCTGTAATATTAGTGTTATCAATCTTGTTCGGTATTTTGTATTGGATTAACTCAGATACTTTTCAAAGCAAATTCAAGAAATATATTCTTATCACTTTGTGGGCATTTATTGCAGTTTTTTCATACAAGACAATGGATTCAGTTTATGAAGTAATTGAATTTGATGATTTAAAGGAAGTTAGATATCAAAAAGTAATCAAGAGATTAATTGATATTCGTGATTCGGAATTAGCACATAGATCTGTAAAAGGACAGTTTGAAAGCAACTGGGATAGTTTGGTGAAATTTATAGAATTAGATTCTTTTACTTTAACGCAAAGAAGAGACTCAAGTATACTAGACAAAGAAATGACAAGAAGATACGGAGGTGTTAAAACTTATAAAGATATTGTTATTGTTGATACTTTAGGGTTTGTTTCTGTGAAAGATTCATTATTCGGAGCTGATAATAGATATACAAAAATGATGTATGTTCCAGGAGCAGAAGATGACAATACTAAGTTTGAATTAAAAAGCGGATTCATAGAACAAAATGGTTTAGATATTCCTGTATTTGAAAGTATGGTAAAAAAATCTGTAATTCTTTATGATCAAAATAAAGACTTAATTTATAAAGAAAATCTTGTACAATCTGTTGATGGTGTTAATGGATCTTCACTAAAAGTTGGATCAATGGAAGAAGTTAATACAAATGGTAACTGGCCAAAAAACTACACTAAAAATCAATAAATTAAATTCTTTTTCAATTATAAATCTAACTATTAACATTGGTTATAATGAAATTGGCTTCATTCTATTTGACAGTATTGAAAATATCTTAATAGATTCTACAGATGTTTCTTTAGAAGACATAACTGAAATTGACAATGTAATAACTAAATATTTTGATGACAAGAAATACAATAATTTGCACACAATAATTCCTCAAGCTCTATTTGATAAAAATAACATCAAGAATTAGTTAAAATTTAACAATTCTCTTCTTAAAAATGACGAATATCTTTATGATACAATTAAAATTAATGAATGTATTAATATTTTTGTTCCAATAAAATTTAACATCTCCAATCTACAGCAACATT
>JABHBC010000162.1 GCA_018674025.1 Flavobacteriaceae bacterium | reverse complement strand
CCAGTTCTCCATATTTTATCATAAGGAACCAAATTACCAAATATTACTCTGTTTCGAACAGATGGTCTAGCATATTCAAGAGTTACATCAGTAAGACCAATTGTCTGTTGAACCTTTGTAGCTGGACTTGGTGCAGGGGTTTGAATTTGAGAAGAAATATTAAATGATATTAATAGACATAGACAGAGTATAAGATTTTTCATGGTATAAATAAATAGATTAAAATAATTATTAAAAAATGAAGTTAAAATATTAATTTTGAAAACAATATAATTAACAAAAAAATTAACAAAATATTAAATTATGAAAAAATACTCTATTGAATTCTTAGGCACTTTTTTCTTGTTACTTATCAGTGCTTTGACTGAAAATCCAATTGCAATAGGACTTGGTTTAGCATCTCTTATATACATTGGGGCTCATATTTCTGGTGCTCATTATAACCCAGCAGTGAGTATTGCTATGCTTATTAGAGGAGAAATAAGTAAAACTGAATGTTTTAAATACACTATAGCACAAATTTTAGGTGCAATTGTTGGTTCATTTATTTATTTTCTGATAACAAATAATATTTTTGAAATTCAACCTGATAGTGATACAACAAAAACCCAGTTTTTAATAGCTGAGTTTATTTTTACTTTTTTATTAGTAATTACTATATTATTCGTTGGGACTCACCCTAAACTCAAAGACAACCAGTTTTATGGAGCTGTAATCGGTTTGACCGTAGTGGCAAGTCAGTATTCAATCGGTGAAATTTCTAGTTCAGTGTTAAATCCTGCTATTTCTTTAGGACCTTCAATATTTAATATTTTTAATGGACAAGGGATTAATATGTCTTTAGCGTTTAGTCCGTACTACATTTTTATAACAATTCTAGGTGGTGTATTTGCTGCATATTTATTTAAATTTTATTTAAAAGAAAAAAAATAATAATGATTCATTTTAATCAAGAAAAATTAGATACTCTACACAACATATTCAAAATTAATTTAATCAATAGTTGTTCTGGCTATAAGCCTGCGAATTTGATTGCAACAGTTTCAAATAAAGGCATTGAAAATGTTGCAATATTTAGCTCCATAGTTCACATAGGTTCAAACCCCCCTTTATTGGGTTTTATTGTAAGACCATCTGGAGAGGTTCCTCGAAACACCTATAAAAATATTAAAGAAACTCAGCTTTATACAATTAATCATGTTTTTGAATCTATAACAGAAGATGCACATCATACTTCAGCTAGGTATGATGAAAACATATCTGAATTTGATGCCACTAGTCTTGAGGTTGAATATAAAAAAGAAATTAAATCTCCATTTGTTAAGGGATCTCCAGTGCAAATTCAAATGCAATATGTTAATGAATATTACATTAAAGAAAATAACACCACACTAGTATTAGGAAAGATAGTTAATCTATTTGTGAAAGATGAAATTATCGATAATGATGGTCATCTAGACTTAGGAAAAGCTGATGTAGCAACAGTAACTGGTTTGGATGGATATTCAATTCCAAAACTAAAAGACAGAAAGGGTTACCAAAGACCTAAAGCAAGTGTCTTAATTAATAAAAAATGTTAATATTTTTATAACGTACATAACTATTAATATACGTTTTTGTAGATTTAGCCAGTATTTAATAAACCAGATTACAGTAAAAGAAAATAATTCTTATATTGATGGTATTATAAATATCTTAAACAAAAAATTAAATGGAATTAATAGAAAGAGCACTTGAGTTTGAAACTAGAAAAACTTCTTATAAAACTACTAATGAGAGAATAGTCGCTTCTAGGGAAGTAAAGGCTCTTATATTAGAGATTAATGAAATCTACAAAGAAAGTAAAGATGCTGAACTTATGGATTTAATGAAAAGATTGACTGTTATCAAAAGAAAGATTGAAAAAAGATTAAAAGGAAGACCTGGATCATAAATATGAATAAAATTGTTATAGTTGGAGGTAGCAGAGGGATTGGAAAAGAAATTATCAATCAACTCGTACAAGATAATATGATTATCAACCTTAGTAGAAATAAACCTGAATTAACTCATACAAACTTAACTCACCACAATATAGACATACTTAGCAGTGATCTTCCTGATTTAGAAGATGTTTCGTCGGTTATATATTGTCCTGGTAGTATTAACTTAAAACCAATAGGTCGAATTTCTTTAGATGAATTTAGAGAAGATTTTGAAATAAATGTTGTTGGAGCAATTAAAGTAATTCAAAAATACTTGCCAATTTTAAAAAAATCAAATCATGCCTCTATACTTCTTTTTAGTACCGTAGCTACTAAATTAGGGATGCCATACCATTCTAGT
>JABHBC010000161.1 GCA_018674025.1 Flavobacteriaceae bacterium | reverse complement strand
TTTAATGAGGATTGAAAAAGAGAATTAACCTGGGGGTCATTTAAATCAACAGAATTTAATTCTGAAGTAGAAACTCCCAGAAGTGAAGAAGCTAAAGTTGAAATAACTAATGATAAAGCAATCCAAATAAATATCTGAGTGAAAGCTACCAAAGATGTCCCAATAATCTTTCCCATCATCAGTTGTGTGGGCTTAACTGAAGAAATGATAATTTCAACAATTCTACTTGTTTTTTCTTCTAAAACACTTCGAAGGATCATACCACCATATACAAAAACAAACATATATAATAACATACCTAAGAAAAATCCAAATGCCATTTTTAATATTCCATCTATTTTTGTAGATTCTTCACCCTCAAAACTCATTTGAACTAGATTAATATAAATTTTAGATTCTTTAATTGCGTCTAAATCTAATCCCGAGCTAGTATAATTTAAATCTGTTAAAATTTTCTCTAACTTACTTTCAATGCTACTAATCAGGGTTAGTGATGGGGAATCTTGAGAAATAAGTTTAATAGACTTGGAAAGTTCCACGTAATCAATATTTTTAGAATCCATAACATTTGGGATAAATATTAATGCATCATCACTTCTCTCTTGAGAAATTAGTTTTGCTTCATCTTCGTCTAAATCTTCTAAAAAAGAAAACTTAATAGTATCTGAACCTAATAATGAGTTTTCAAAAATACCTGAGTTATCTACAACTGTTATATTTTTAACACTATCATTATTAATATTTGTTAGAAACGAAATAAATAAACCTAAACCAACTATTAAAAATGGAATTAATAAGGTAATTATTATAAACTTTTTGTTTTTTACTTGAGTTAAGTACTCTCTTTCAATAATTAATCTGGTGTGGTTCATTATTTTTGATTATTTATAGTTTGAATAAAAATATCATTTGCACTTGGAACAACTTCCATAAAATGATTTACTTCAGCATTAGAACTAAGAAAATTCAGCAGTTCATTGGAAGTTTGATCAGGTCCTAAGGATATATTTAGTTTTAGTTCTTTTCCTAAAGATCTAAAATTAGCATCTACAGACTTAAATTTAGAACTAATTAATTGCTTTATTACTCTTTGCTCATTACAAACTAGGCCAACTTCAAATGTATTGGTTTTATATTGCCTTTTAATCTCATTCAAATTCCCATCCAAAACTTTATTAGACTTATGAATTAAGGCTATATGATCACAGAGTTCTTCAACAGACTCCATTCTGTGAGTAGAAAAAATAACAGTAGATCCCTCATCTCTTAGTTTAAGAATTTCATCTTTAATTATATTCGCATTAATTGGATCAAATCCAGAAAAAGGCTCATCAAAAATTAATAAACTAGGTTTATGGAGTACAGTTACAATAAATTGTACTTTCTGGGCCATTCCTTTAGAAAGTTCAACAATCTTTTTGTCCCACCATTCACCAATTTGAAATTTGTCGAACCAATATTTAAGTTGTCTTTTAGCATCTACTCTGCTCATTCCTTTTAATTGAGCTAAGTAAAGAGCCTGTTCGCCAACTTTCATAGATTTGTATAACCCTCTTTCTTCAGGTAAATAACCAATGTCTCTTATATGTTTTTGGCTAAGGGCCTCACCATTAAACATGACCATTCCATTATCTGGAATAGAAATTTGGTTGATTATTCTAATTAGTGTTGTTTTACCAGCTCCATTTGGTCCAAGCAAACCAAAAATACTACCCTTGGGGATGTCAACAGAGACATTATTTAATGCCTTGTAATCACCAAAATGTTTTGAGACAGAATCTATACTTAACAAATTATCCATAAAATTTATACAATTTAAGGATATAAATATAAGGTTCTAAAACTAACTATTCAATTCTTTTCAGATAAAAAGACTATGAAAACATATCTTTTACTGTATCAAAAAATGATTTATCACTTTTTTCAGGTTTTGGATTAAAATGATCATCATCCTTCATTGACTCGAAAAAATTCTTTTGATTTTTATTTAACGTTTTAGGTGTCCATACATTAACATGAACTAGTAAATCACCAGATCCATAACCGTTTATACTAGGGATCCCTTTATTTCGTAATCTTAGAATTTTTCCTGACTGAAGACCTGGTTCAATTTTAATTCTAACCTTACCTCCAACAGTTTGGATTTCTTTAGAACCACCCAAGACTGCATCAGGCATACTAACATATAAATCATAATGAAGATTATCTCCTTCTCTTTGTAATTTGTCATGTGGAAGTTCTTCAATAACCACCAATAAATCACCACAAATACCATTTCCAGGTGCATCATTTCCCTTTGAAGAAACCTTTAACTGCATTCCGTCTACTACTCCTGCAGGAATAGGGATTTTAACTGTTTCCTCTTTTATAATTAATCCTTGACTATCAGAACCCTTAGGTCTATTAGTTAATGTTTTACCAGAACCACTACATGCATTACAAGGAGCTGAAGTTTGCATTCTTCCTAATATGGTATTTGCTATTCTAGTTACTTGACCTGTTCCATTACAAGTTGTACAAGTACTAAAAGTACTGCCTGGTGCTTTAATCTTTCTTTTAACCTTAATTTTTTTCTCAACTCCGTTTGCAATCTCTTCTAATGTAAGACTAACTCGAACTCGTAAATTACTTCCTTTGACAACCCTTTGTCTTGAACCTCCTCCAAAACCTCCAAAACCACCACCAAAAATATCACCAAACTGGCTGAATATATCATCCATATTCATTCCACCACCACCAAAACCGGCTCCACCATTTTGAAATGCTTGATGACCAAACTGATCATATTTAGCTTTTTTATCAGAATTACTTAAAATTTCATAAGCTTCAGCAGCTTTTTTAAATTTTTCTTCAGCGGCTTTATTATCAGGATTTTTATCAGGATGGTATTTGATCGCCATCTTTCTGTAAGCCTTTTTTATTTCTGCGCTGGTTGCACTTTTACTTAAACCTAACGTTTCGTAGTAATCTTCTTTCATATTATTTTCCTATTACGACTTTTGGGTATCTAATTACTTTTTCTCCTAATTTATAACCCTTTTCAATCACATCGATAATTTTACCTTTTAAATCTTCACTAGGAGCAGCTATTTGAGTAACAGCCTCGTGATCGTCAGCATCAAATAAATCTCCTTTATTTACTTCTACAATTTTTAATCCTTTTGATTTTAGAGTATCAAATAATTTATTTTGAATTAAAGAAACACCCTTGTAGATTTCATCATCACTATTTTTAATTATTTCTTGATTAGCTCTATCAAAATCATCTAAAACAGGAAGTAATGAGGTCATTAACTCTTGACTAGCTGTTGAAAACAATTCAATTCTTTCTCTTGAAGTTCTTTTTTTGTAATTTTCAAATTCAGCAAAAAGTCTTAAAAATTTTTCCTTCTCCTTCTGAATGTCATCTACATCATTCTTTACTATATCAACCTCTAAATCTTTTTCTTTAGATTTTGGCTTCTTATTTTCTTTTTTGACTTTCGTATTTTTTTTACTCATTTCAATTAATTAATATTTATTAAATATGATATAACAAAAGTACTGCCATAAATTAAATAATGTCAAAATGTCATCAATTATTTTAATAAATCTGCTATGGCTTCATCAAAATTATCAAAGTTAAAATTAAATTCAGTTTTATTTAACCTATCGCATGCTATATTTTGACTTTCAAAAATTATAATATGCATTTCGCCAAGAATTAAACTCATCAACCACTTGGGAATTTTAGGCAATAACAAAGGTCTATTTAAAAATTTAGCAAGCTTTATTGTAAAGTCTTTATTTGTAATTGGATTTGGAGAAACTCCATTAAAAATTCCAACTAAATCATTTTTTAAAATATGACAAAAGATATTTGAAATGTCTTGAATATGAATCCATGACTGCCACTGGTTGCCACTTCCGAAAAATGATCCAAAACCGAGTTTAATAGGTAACAAAGATTTGGACAATATTCCACCGTCTTTAGATAAAACAAGTCCTATTCTAACTATAGCTATTTCAATTTTTAAATCATTAAAAGAGCTAACTGCTAACTCCCATTCATTTACAACCTTTCCAAGAAAATTATTACTAATTAAATTATTGTTCTCCGAGTAAACTCTGTCGTATGAGCTTGGATAAATTCCAATTGCACTAGCAGAAATA
>JABHBC010000160.1 GCA_018674025.1 Flavobacteriaceae bacterium | reverse complement strand
TTTCAAAAGGCTGTCAATTTTACAATGACATCACTAATAACAACGGGTGGAATTAGAGGTGGTAGGTCAAGACATAAAAGTTTTCAAGCAAGAAGTTTTAATATGGGTATTTCTAAAAATACCTTTGAATTAACTGGTGGATTTAGTAATATTCATCCTGGTGAGGACCCTGATTTGTCTTTAAGAATTTCTAAACTTGATTTAATATCTGAATTATATAACAATGTTATAGTTTATCATAAAAGAAGAGTTAATATTTTTGCATTTTTTAATCAAGTTTTTAAATTCGGAATGGTTCGACCTATAATTAATAAATGGCATCCAACTTCTAATAAGTTAATTTTTTGGTTTCCAAGTTTTGTCACTGTCTGCTTACTATTAAGCATTGTCCTAGTTTTTTTTAAGTTTTATTTTCCATTGTGTATAATATTATTGTACTTCCTACTAATTTTTTTTAATTCCTTAATCAAAAATAAAAGTTTAAAAGTTGGATTTTATTCGATATTCACTTCAATAACTCAATTTATAGGATATGGTTTAGGTTTTATGAAATCAAATATTATTTTATTATCTTCAAATAAAGATATACAAGATAAGTTCCCTTCTTATTTTTTTAAAAAATCTCTCAAATGAAAAAAAATAAATTAAACATGTTTAACCCTAAAACATTTAATAATTTTTTTATTTTTTTCTTAATTTCCATACTGTTTTCTACTATTGTTAAGTTAACCAAAGTTTATACTAGAAATATTAGTTATAAAATTAATTTAATTGAAATTCCTGATAATAAAATCATTATTGGTCAATCTGCTGATAGTTTAAAATTAACAGTTTCCTCTTTTGGATTTGATTTTGTTAAATACTATTTATCCAATCAAACTATAAATATATCTTCTGAAGATGTTTTGGATAATTCACATTCATATGTTATTACCCAATCTAACAATTATTCACAAATTGATAATTTTATAAATCCTGCTTTTGAATTGATTTCGATTGATTTTGATAGTATATTTTTTAATTATGATAAGTTGGTAACCAAAAACATCCCTGTAGTGCTTAATTCCTCCATAAATTTTTCACAAGGATATGACTATTTTAAAAATTTTAATTTGTTACCAGATTCTATTTCTGTGATTGGCTCTGAGATAGCTTTAAATTCAATCAATCTTGTTAACACTAAGGAATTAGTTCTTGATGATATTAAATCTAGTATTACTCAAAATCTAGAACTTGATATTTTAAATACTAATAATTTAAAATATTCAGATAAATCTGTTAATTTATTTATTGATGTTGAAAAATCCACAGAATCTATCCTAAATTTACCTGTTTCAATAATAAATATTCCAACAGATGTAAATATTAATTATTACCCTAAATCGATTAAGGTTTCTTTCACTGTAAGTCTAGATAATTTTCAGAAATATTCATCTAAAGACTTTAAAATTATTTGTGATTTTAACGAAATTAGTAAAGATGGAAAATTAACTGCAGAAGTTATAAATCAACCAAAACTTATTAAAAATCTTCGTTTAATGAATAATGAGATTCAATATGTTTTTTTAAAATGAGAAAAGTAGCGATTACAGGCGGAATAGGTAGTGGTAAATCTTTTATCTCTAATAAGTTTACCGAACTAGGAGTGCCAATATATAATTCAGATGTTAGAGCAAATATTATAATTAATTCTAATATTACTGTTAAAGAATTATTGATTAAAAATTTTGGTGATGATTCTTTTATTGATGGTGAGTTGAATAAAAAACTTATTTCAAAAATTATTTTTAACAATAAATCTAAATTAGATTTAATTAATTCAATTGTTCATCCGTTTGTTTATCAAGATTACAAGAGCTGGTTGCTTATCCAGAACGCTAGCTATACTATTTATGAATCTGCTATTATTTATGAGAATAATAGTATGCACAAATTTGATAAAATAATCGGAGTAATTTCTGACAATAAATTAAAAATATCTAGGTTACTAAAAAGAGGTATGAATATGAAATCAATTACCAATATTATGAAAAATCAAACTGATGATTTAGAAATAATTAAAATTTCTGATTTTTTAATTTATAATAATCTAAATAATAATTTAACTAATGAGGTTATGAGGATTCACTCAAATATGTTAGATAATTAAATTTGTTAACTTATGGTTAAATCTATATTAACTAACATTAATAATGTTATTTTAGACATATGAACAAGAAATACTTTATACTAATATTGATTTCGATGACTTTATCTCTTTCTGGGATTATTGCTGTTCAGAGTTATTTTATCAAGAGTAATCTCGATAAAAATAGACAAGAGTTTGATTTGAATATTTCTAAAGTTTTGACATCAGTTTCAAACGATATTGAAAAAAGAGAATATTCCGAATACGTTTATAAGTTTAATGAATTAATAAATTCAGGAGCTAATATTGATACTACAGCAATAAATAACCTGTATTTTATTAGTGAAAATAATGGTTCTAACGAAACAATTATTTATAGAAATGGAATAATAGAAGAAAGCTTAAAGTTACCCTCATTTTTAGATATTAATATCGATAGTATAAATATTAAAAGAATATCTAATGAACGAGAGAAAAATTTTTTTAGTCTTTCAGACCCAGAAGATATTAGACAATATACTCCTGAGCAACTCCTTTTGCGAATTGGAGAAATTTCAAGAAGTAAAGAGATTCTATTTGAAACTGCTTACAAAGATTTAGCCAAAAGAAACCCAATTCACAGAAGAGTTTCATCAGATGAGATTATAACTCTTTTAAACAATGCTTTGTTAGATTATAAAATTAATTTAAAGTATGAATTTGGAATTTTTGATAATGACCTTTTAACAAGAGTACAGTCTGCAAATTTTGATTTTTATACTAATGAAAGTCAGGATAAAATTTTTAAAACTGTTTTATTTAATGACAATGAAAATAACAGTGATTTTAACTTGACTATATATTTTCCAAATTTCAAAAAACAATTATTATCCTCTAGTTCATTATTCTCCTTTGATGTCGAAATAGTTATTTTATCTGTTGTATTTACTCTAATTATTGTAATAGTTTATGTAAGTACAATTTCACAGTTATTAAAACAGAAACAAATAGCTCAAATTAAATCTGACTTTATAAACAACATGACTCATGAATTTAAAACACCCATTGCTACAATTAATTTAGTTTTAGATTCAATTAAAAATCCAAAAATTATTGGAAATAAAGATAAGGTTATTAGTTATTTGAATATAATTAAAGATGAAAACAAGAGGATGAACGATCAAGTGGAAAATGTTTTAAGAATATCAAGGTTAGACAAAAACGAGTTAAATATTGAAACAACTAAATTGGATTTACACAATCTAATAAATAATGCAGTTGGTCATTTGGATTTGATAATGCAAAATAATAAAGGAAAGATAGAATTAGATTTAAGTTCTAAATTCTCATTTATTAATGCTAATCAAACCCATTTTACCAATGCAATAATTAATATTATTGATAATGCAATTAAATATTCAGATGACAAACCTATAATTAAAATTTCAACAAGAAACATCGATAAAATATTAAATGAAAAAGATATTATATTATCAATTTCTGATAATGGGCGAGGAATGTCTAAAGATGTTCAGAGAAAAATATTCTATAAATTTTACAGAGAACAGTCTGGTGACTTACATAATGTTAAAGGTCATGGTCTAGGTTTAGCTTATGTAAAAAAAATTGTTAATTATCATAAAGGTGAAATATCTGTAAATAGTATAGTAGGAAAAGGTAGTACTTTTGAAATAAAAATACCGGTTAATAATAATAATACAGTGTAATATGAATGATACAAACAATAGAATTTTATTAGTTGAAGATGATCAGAATTTTGGAATTATTTTAAGGGATTATTTAATAATAAATAATTATGATGTAATTCATGCTAAAAATGGAATGGAAGGATTTGAAAAGTTTAAAAAGAATGATTTTGATCTTTGTATTCTTGATGTTATGATGCCTTATAAAGATGGATTTACTTTAGCAAAGGAAATAAAAGAAAAGAATCCTGACATTCCAATTATATTTCTAACAGCAAAATCTTTAAAAGAAGATGTGTTGAAGGGATATAAAGTTGGTGCTGATGATTATTTAAAAAAACCTTTTGACAGTGAGGTTTTGTTAATGAAAATTAATGCTATTATTAATAGAAATACAAGAACTTCAGTTGTTGAGTCATCAGAATTTGAATTTAATTTTGGTAGTTTTCATCTCAACTCAAAATTAAGACATTTATCATATTTAGATAATGCTCCTGTTAAGCTATCTCCAAAAGAAAATCTATTATTAAAGATGTTAATACTTTATAAAAATGATCTTATGCCAAGAGAATTAGCTTTAACCAAAATTTGGAGAGATGATAATTATTTTACTTCCAGAAGTATGGATGTTTATATTGCTAAATTAAGGAAGTATTTAAAAAACGATGAGACTGTAGAGATTATTAATATTCATGGTGAGGGTTTTAGATTAGTCACCAATTAAATTGTTAATACATTTAACTATATCTTCAATTTTATAATTTATTTTAAACCAAATTATATTATTATTAGAGTTAAACCACGTCATTTGTCTTTTTGCATACCTCCTGGTATTTTTTTTTATCTCATTTATTGCATAATCTAAATTAGATTTCCCCTCTAAATAATTAAAAATTTCTTTGTAGCCAATTGTATTTAAACTATTAAGATCTTTATATTCATTTAAATCAATAACTTCTTTAACTAATCCCTCATTTATCATATTGTCAACTCTATTATTTATCCGTTTGTATATCAATTCTCGTTCATCTCTTATTCCAATTTCTATTATTTTAAAATTTCGTTTGGTGTATTTTTTTTTCAAATAAGAAGAATATGGCTTGCCACTAGAGATAGTGACTTCCAATGCTCTTATAATTCTTCTATGATTGTTTAAATCAATATTTTTAAAAGAAATTAAATCCTTTTCTTTTAATTGATTTTGTATGTGTTTAAGACCCTTAAGCTTAAATTCATTATTCAAAAAGTCCCTAATTTTTTCATCGCTTTTAGGAATTTTATCTAACCCGTAATTAATAACATCTACATATAATCCAGATCCACCAACAAGTATGGCCAAATTTGATTTTTCATGAATTTTTGATATGCTATTGATGGCATCTTTTTCAAAATCCCCAATAGAATAGCTCTCTTTAACGCTTTTATTACTTATTAGGTGATGTTTAACCTTGTTTAAATCTTCATTTGAAGGTTTAGCTGAACCTATGTTTAATTCTTTGTAAAACTGTCTAGAATCAGCTGATACTATCTCTGTGTCATATTTTTCTGCTAAATTTATAGCTAATTTTGTTTTACCAATTGCTGTGGGCCCTAAAATTGATATAAGATATTTATTCATCTTCAATAATTTAAAATCTTAATTCCTTTGGATTTTCTTAAAAAACTTTGAATTATTTGTTGACTGTCTTTATTATGCTCCATTGAAATTATAATTTTCTTTAAAACTTTTAGGTTATTTATTTGAAAATTTAAGTTAAAGTATCCTAGACCAATAAACAAGCCATTTTCTACTAAAACAAAACTATTTTCTTCAACATTTCTCCCTTTATCTATTATAGCAAAATTTTTATTTTCAAAACTTAGATATTTTAAAGCTTTAGTTATTCTTTTATTGTATTGATCTGGATTTTCAATATTTATGCATGCTCCATAACATTCATTTATGGAGTATCTAAAGCAACTTTTATGGGACTTATATACTCCACAGAGTTTTTGGCATAAATCATTTTTATCTATTAGTTTGTTTAAAAAAGAGAATGCATTATTCATATTTTTAAATGTTGTTAAAGGATCTCTACCAGAGCTAATTTTAGAAATAGTTAGATTTATATAATTATTTTTGTCAATGCTTTTATAAAGTGCGTAAGGGTATATAATCTTGCGTAATTTTTTGTTAAAAATTGGTTTATGTAATTTAACCTGATTACTCTCTTTGAGTAAAGCTATTAATTCACTTCCAGTTTCGTCGTAGCTGACAGTAACTGTGTTAATTTGTAACTTTTGTGACTTACGGTCTTTTCCAGTAAAATGTTGATTAACTCTTTTTTTTATGTTTTTGCTTTTACCTATATATATTATTTCGGAATTTTTATTGTGCATATAATATATCCCTGTTGAACTTGGTAATTCATCTAAAATTTCATTTAGTTTACTAGGTAAATTAGATTTACTAGTATTTTTAATATTTTTTATAATAATATTTTTATCTAAATCTTTATCAAGTAATAGTTTAAACAATTTTACAGTAGCTAATGCATCTCCACTTGCTCTATGTCTTTGTGTAAGAGGAATACCTAACTGCTTGGTTAGCTTGCCTAAGCTATATGAATTTACATCTAAAATTAATTTTTTAGACAATTCTAAAGTGCATAAGGTATTTCTTTTAAAATTATAACCCAGTCTATTATATTCGGTCTTTAAAATTCTATAATCAAAAGAAGTATTATGAGCTACAAATATAGTGTCTTTAGTTATTTCTAATATTCTTTTAGCTACTTCATGAAACTTGGGAGCATTTCGTAGCATTTTATTATTAATTCCAGTTAGATTAGCTACAAAAGGTTGAATATTTTTTTCAGGATTAATTAATGAAATGAATTTATCAATTATTTCAGAGCCATCAAATTTATAGATAGCAATTTCTGTAATTCCTTCTTCATTGAATTTGCCACCAGTCGTCTCTATATCTACAATACTGTATATGATAATTTTTTATTTTCTTGCTCCAAAGATATTGCTTCCAACTCTAATCATATTACTGCCATTTTTGATTGCTAAAAGATAATCATTACTCATGCCCATTGATAATATCTTTAAGTTTGTATTTTGATGTTTATTAAAGAAAGTATTCAATGTACTAAATTCTTTTGTTAGTTTTAATTCATTATTCGTGTTACTTGCCATTCCCATAAAACCTGTTATTCTAATATTTTTAAAATTTATTAGTAAGTCTGTTGTTAACCATTCATTAGCTTGTTTATAATCAATACCAAACTTACTATCTTCACTAGAAATTTTTACTTGAATTAAACAGTCAATTATTCTGTCATTTTTTTTGGCTTGCTTATTTATCTCTTTCAACAATTTAATGTTATCAACTCCGTGTATTAAATTTATAAATGGAGCTATATGTTTTACTTTATTACGTTGTAAATGCCCAATCATATGCCAATTAATATCTTTAGGTAAGTTTTTTTGTTTTGAAACCAGCTCCTGAACTTTATTTTCACCAAAAACTCTTTGGCCGCTATCATACGCTTCTTTAATTTTTAATTCAGTTTTAGTTTTTGAAACAGCAACAAGCGTAACGTTTTTTCCAATTTGCTCATTAATTAAATCTATTTGTTTTTTTATACACATAATTATTGTTGAAACTGTTTAGAAACGACTTCAGCTTTTTTATTATTAGAATAATCATAAAAACCTTCTTTTGATTTAATTCCTAATTTACCTGCTAATACCATATTTTTAAGTAGGGGTGAAGCTGCATATTTTGGACTCTTGAAGCCTTCATACATTACATCTAATATAGATAGACAAACATCTAAACCTATAAAATCTGCCAACTGTAGTGGGCCCATTGGATGTCCCATTCCTAATTTCATTATTTCATCAATGTTTTTTACTGAACTGACTCCATGATTTAGAGTTTCAATAGCTTCATTAATCATTGGTAGCAAAATTCTATTTGCAATAAAACCTGGATAGTCATTTACTTCTACTGGTATTTTATTAATTTTTTTTGTAATATTATTAATAAACTCTAATGTTTCTAAATCAGTTTCATATCCTTTAATTACTTCAACGAGTTTCATTAAAGGAACTGGATTCATAAAATGCATTCCTATAACTTTATTCGGTCTTTTTGTAGATGAAGCAATTTGAGTTATGGAAATTGAAGAGGTGTTAGAGGCCAAAATTGTATTTTGATCGTAATGTTTGTCTAAATCTT
>JABHBC010000159.1 GCA_018674025.1 Flavobacteriaceae bacterium | reverse complement strand
GATACAAGATTTAGAACTAATTACTCTGAAAGTTATAACATAAACTTTAGAGATGGTGACAAAAGATCATCAAGAAACTTTTTAGATCAAGAGGAATTTACAGATTCAATTTCAGGTTCAAACCCTGAAGAAACTAGATCGATGTACAATTCTCCAAATTTACGTGCTTTAAACGATGCAGATGAATTCATGTATGATGACTCTGATAAAAGAACATCACTTATAAACGATCAAGCTAGAGTCTATAAAGGTGGTTCATGGAAAGACAGAGCTTACTGGTTAGATCCAGCTCAAAGAAGATTTTATTCAGAAGAATTATCAACTGACTTTATCGGATTTAGATGTGCTATGTCAAGAGTTGGTGCAAAAAATGGATACGGAACCAAAAAAAGAAACTAATAAAAATTTCATAAAAGCTAAAAACCCTAATCAAATGATTAGGGTTTTTTTGTTAAATTTATATAATGGATATTTCAAAAATATATGCGCTTTTTAATAAATATAAATCAGTATCAATTGATACACGAAGTATTAAGCCAAATGATATATTCTTTGCAATTAAAGGTCCAAATTTTGATGGTAATAACTTTGCACTACAGGCAATCAAAACTGGAGCATCATATGTAATTTCTGACAATCCTGATATTTCAAAAAAATCAGATAAAATAATTTATGTTGAGAATTCTATTAAGGCATTGCAAAAATTAGCAAATTACCACAGAAGAAAGCTAAATACTAAAATAATAGCGATCACTGGAAGTAATGGTAAAACAACTAGTAAAGAATTAATCTTAAATGTTTTAAAAACTAAATACAAGACCACAGCAACTAAAGGTAATTTAAATAATCATTTAGGAGTTCCATTATCATTACTGGAAATAAACGAAAATACTGAGTTTGGAATAATTGAAATGGGAGCAAATCATTTAAATGAAATTGCACAATTATGTAAAATAGCTGAACCAAGTTTTGGATATATAACTAATTTTGGCAATGCGCATTTAGAAGGTTTTGGATCAATAGAAGGGGTTATCAAGGGTAAAAGTGAGTTATATAATTTCCTGAAAAATAACAAAAGTTTGATTTTCTATAATTCAGAAAATATAATACAAACTTCTTTAATTAACAACTACAAAAATACCTATACATTTGGAATTAATTCTAAATCGAAATGTATTATAAACAAGTCTAAGTCTGAGAACACGTTGAATGTTTCGTATCAAAATAAAATTATTAAATCAACTATATATGGTGATTATAATTTTGAAAATATATGTATTGCCATAGCTATAGGTGAATACTTTGAAGTAGATTTTAAAAATATAAAAAAAGGAATTGAAAGTTATATACCTAAAAATAATAGATCTCAAATATCTTTAAAAAATAATAATACAATTATTTTGGATGCATATAACGCGAATCCAACTAGTATGAGTCTTGCTTTAGAATCCTTTAAGAAAACAAACTATAAAAATAAAATGATAATTTTGGGAGATATGTTTGAACTTGGAAAAGATTCAAACTATTATCATCAAGAAATTACAAACTCATTAGAAAAAATAAACGATTCTACAATTTATATCGTCGGTGAATATTTTTTCAATACAAAACACTCAGATAGAATTAGATCTTTTTCTTCTTCAAAAGAACTAATAAATAATCTATCAAAAACAAATGTTAGTAATTATTCAATTTTAATAAAAGGATCAAGAGGAATGCAGTTAGAAAAAATTATTGAATTTATTTAATATTTAGATTATTTATGCAGACTAATTACAATGAAATTCTAAAACAATTAGATCAAATTAAACCTTTAGAATATGCGAGAAATCGAAATTTTATTGATGGCTCTGTAACTAGGTTATCACCTTATATTTCGAGAGGGGTTATTTCAACAAAACAAGTATTAAACCATGTACTTAAAAAAGGATTTAGTCCAAAAAAAATAGAAAAATTCATACAAGAATTAGCTTGGAGAGACTACTGGCAGCTAATTTGGTTAGAAAAAGACATTAATTTTAATATTAAAAATCCACAAAGTGATGTCTATCAAGAAGGCATTTCTCAATGTATTGTAGATGCTAAAACAAATATTGAGGCTATTGATAAATCTATAGAGGATTTGTATAGTACAGGCTATATGCACAATCATTTAAGAATGTATGTTGCTAGTATATCTACAAATATTGCAAAAAACCACTGGAAACAGCCTGCAAAATGGATGTACTACCATTTACTTGACGGAGATTGGGCCTCAAACGCATTAAGCTGGCAATGGGTATGTGGAGCTAATAGTAACAAGAAATATATCGCAAACCAAGACAACATTAATAAGTACACTTATAGCAATCAAAAAAATACTTTTTTAGATACTTCATACGAAGATATAATGAATCTTGAACAGCCCTCAAACTTCAAAATAGTAAGCAAAGAGGTTCTTAAAACTGAATTACCAGATTTTCAAAAAATTTCTATTGACAATAGTAAACCAATTTGCATATACAATTATTATAATTTAGACCCTTTGTGGAGAGCTGATTTAGATGCTACTAGAATATTATTAATTGAACCTAGTATTTTTAACAAATATCCAATTGGTAAAAAGGCTATGAATTTTATGCTCGATCTTTCTAAAAACATCCCTTTTATCAAGGTATTTGTTGGTGAATTTGAAGAATTAGTAATTGGGGATTCAGAAATTTATTTCAAAGAGCACCCACTTAATTATAATTACAAGGGTACTAAAGATAGTAGAGATTGGATCAGTAGCGTTAATGGATATTATCCGTCATTTTTTAGATTTTGGAATAAATTAAAAAAAGAAAAATCATTTTAACTTATGCCAAAGAATTTACCATTTAAATTGTGTGTAGTTTGTGGACTTCCCTTTAACTGGAGAAAAAAATGGGCTAAAGAATGGGAAAATGTAAAATACTGTAGTCAAAAATGTAGAAAAAATAAAAAATGAATAAAATAAATATAATATTTCCTAATCAACTTTTTAAGGCAAACCCACTTCTAGATAGTGAAGGAAATTTTTTACTTGTTGAAGAAGTACTGTTTTTTCAACATTTTAAATTTCATGTTCAAAAACTAATATTTCATCGTTCATCTATGAAGTTTTATGAAAAATTTCTTTTTAAAAAAAATAAAAAAGTACTTTACATAGAACAGTCAGATTCTATTTCTGATGTTAGAAAACTAATTCCCTATCTTAAAAAAGAAGGATATAAGACTGTTAATTATCTAGTTACTGATGATAATTATTTAGAAAGACGCCTAAGAAGTAGCGCTAAAAAAAATAATATTAATTTAATAGCACATGATAGTCCAATGTTTCTAAATACCTTTAAAGATTTAGAATCTTTTTTTAGGGCTGATAAGAAAAAATTTTACCAAACATCCTTTTATATCGAGCAAAGAAAAAGACTTGGTGTTTTATTAGATGAAGATGGTAATGCTGAAGGTGGAAAATGGAGTTTTGACACTGAAAACAGAAAAAAATATCCAAAAACAAAAGTTGCTCCTATTATTGAACAACTAAAAGTAGATGACTTTTTTTTAGAAGCAAAAGAGTATATAAAAAATCATTTTAAACATAACCCAGGAGATTTTCCTGAAAAGCCTATATACCCACACTCCCATGATTTATCTGAAAAATGGTTAGATATATTTTTAGAGGAAAGAATGCAAGAGTTTGGACCTTATGAAGATGCAATGGTTGAAAAAGAATCTTTTTTAAATCATAGTGTAATTTCTCCACTACTAAATTCGGGACTTATTACTCCAAAACACGTAATTGAAAAAACATTATTATTTAAAGACAAGTACCCTTTAAATTCTTTAGAGGGTTTTTTAAGACAAATAATTGGTTGGAGAGAATTTATAAGAGGAGTATATAAAGTTAAAGGAAGTCAAGAAAGGACTACAAATTTCTTTAATTTTAAAAGAAAAATACCTAATTCATTTTACAATGCAACAACTGGAATATTACCGATTGATGTTACCATTGAAAAAGTTAAAAAAACAGCTTATAATCACCATATTGAAAGGTTGATGGTGTTGGGTAACTTTATGATGCTATGCGAATTTGATCCTGATGAAATTTATAGGTGGTTCATGGAGCATTATATAGATGCATATGACTGGGTAATGGTTCCAAATGTATATGGAATGAGTCAATTTGCAGATGGAGGCCTGATGTCAACCAAACCTTATATATCAAGTAGTAACTATTTAAAAAAAATGAGTGATTTCCCGAACGGAGAATGGCAAAAGATATGGGATGCATTATATTGGAGATTTATTAACCTCAACAGAGAAATATTTGCAAAAAATATACGAATGAAGTTTATGGTTAGTATGCTAGATAAAATGTCTGAAGATAAAAAAACAAATCATTTTAAAATAGCAAATGATTATCTGGACTCATTAGATAAATAAAACTGACCTATCCAAATCTCTCAAAATAAGTTGGATAAGACGGTTTTTTAGGAGAAGTGATTTCGAATAATTTGATATGACTATCACTTTTAATGTTTAATGTCTCTTCATCTTCAATTATAATAAAATCTCCTTTTTTTATTTGTTGATTATTAAATTGACCCTGTCCATCAATAACAAATATTGAACTAATTAAGCTCAAGTTTAACTTATGTTTAAAATCTCCAGAATTAAAATAAAATTCGTTGATATTTATGTTCTCAGACAACAATTTTAGTGGAGAGCTATCTCCTTTAATTATTTTTTTTATATAATTATCAGATTCTATTAATTCAAAATCATTCAATTTATAATCATCATAAGTTGCATCAATATTTAGAGTTTTTGAAATATCAGGGTCAAACCAAATTTGAAATATCTCTGATTTTTCACCTATTTCTTCAGAGTGAGAAATACCATTACCAGATCTTATCACTTGTACATCACCTTCTTCTAGACGAATCCAAGAATTTAATTTTGTATCAAAATGATTGATATATCCTTTTAAAACAAAACTACATATCTCAAATCCTTGGTGTGGATGTAATCCGATTGTGCTGGACTTATTAGTTGTCCAAGCATGAGCCCAGTAAAAGAGATTTGAATATGGCTTAGTTTCGCCACCATCTTGAGGAAAACCAATTGGTTTACTTTCAATTATCTCTCCGTTATTAAAAGCTCCATTAGCTTGATTTTCTTTAACTATTACTCGAATCATGATAAACTATTGTAGAAATTGCAATTTATAAAAAAAACCCCAACTAAAAGTTGAGGTTATTAATGTGGGCGCGGAGGGATTCGAACCCCCGACCCCCTGGGTGTAAACCAGGTGCTCTGAACCAACTGAGCTACGCGCCCCTAATTAAGTATAGGGTGGGCAAATATAAAATTTTTTAATCTAAAAATAAACTATCTACTAAATAAATTATTTTTTTATTATCTGAATATTTTAATTCATTTGTAAAGGCAAACTAAATTACCTCAGAAACTACAAATGTACTTCCCCCTATATAAATCAAATCACTCTCTTTAGAATTTTCTTTTGCAGAAACTAAAGCATGATTAACAGAACTAAATGAGGATCCAAATCTTGAATTTGACTCAAATATAGATTTTAATTTAATTGCACTTAAACCTCTTTTTATTTCAGGCTTACAAAAATAATAAATAGCATCCTTAGGGAATAATTCAATTATAGAATCAAGCTCTTTATCCTCCACAAAACCAATCACAAAATGTAATTTTGAATATTTTATACGCGAAATGTCTTTTAAAACAATTGATAATCCTTCTTTATTATGAGCTGTGTCACAGATTATTAATGGGCTTTGGTTTAACACAGTCCATCTTCCTGTAAAACCAGTATTTGTGTGAACTCTTGAAATACCTAGCCTTATTGCATCAATATCAACATTCCAATTTGACATAGTAAGTTCATGAATTGCAGATATAGCAGTTTGAATATTTTTAGTTTGAAAAGACCCTTTTAAATCTGAAGTGTAATTATGTTTTTTTTGCTGATCTGCAAAAATAATTTTTGAGTTAAGTTGGTTAGCTTTATTTACAAATATATCTACTAACTCTTTTTGAGTTTCTCCAATAATTACAGTCTTACCTCTTTTTATTATTCCTGCCTTTTCATTTGCTATTTCTTCGATGGAATCACCAAGAAATTTAGTATGATCTAAACCTATATTTGTAATTACGGATATTTCAGGGATAATAATATTAGTAGAATCCAATCGACCTCCCATACCTACTTCAATAATTGCTATGTCAACTTTTTGATTATTAAAATAATCGAAAGCCATACCTACAGTCATTTCAAAAAATGAT
>JABHBC010000158.1 GCA_018674025.1 Flavobacteriaceae bacterium | reverse complement strand
GTATGAGTTTGGATAAATTCCAATTGCACTAGCAGAAATAATTTTTTTAATTTTTAAATTATTTTTAACAATTGAGTCTCTTAATAAAATTAAAGATTGGGTTCTACTTTTAAGAATCTCAAGTTTGTTGGGGTTAGTCCATCGTTTGGCAATATTTGACCCTGCTAGGTTTATTATAGTATCTACATTCTTAAAACATTGTAAATCAATAATATCTTTTTCAGGGTCCCAGTAATAGCCATTAATTTGTTTTGAGGATTTGATTTTTGACTTTCTAGTTGTTAAATAGTTAACGCTATATCCTTTACTAAGTAAATCAGCAGTTAATTTCTTTCCTATCAAACCTGTTGCTCCTGTGATTAATATTTTCATTTAACTATTCACTTTTTGAAAAGGTAAAATTAAAAATTTCAATATTATAAATGTATTTTTTTTAACATTAATATTACGTAAATTTGCCATCTAAATAATTGAAAAATGAGTGATTCGATAAAAATAAATAAGATTAATAAATCCAGAATTGATGACGTCGATTTTAACACTCTAACTTTTGGTTCTGTTTTTACTGATCACATGCTTGAATGTGATTTTATTGATGGAAAATGGCAAAAGCCTGTTATCAAACCATACGGACCTCTATCGATAGACCCATCAGCTAGTGTTTTTCATTACGGTCAAGCTATTTTTGAAGGGATGAAAGCTTACAAAGATTCAGATGGAAAAGTATGGTTATTTAGACCAGAAGACAATTGGGATAGATTTAATAAGTCTTCAAAAAGATTAGCTATTCCTGAAATTCCGAAAGATTATTTTATTAAAGGAATCAAAGAGATCTTAAAATTAGATATTGATTGGGTAAAAAAAGAAGAAGGCTCTGCCTTATACATCCGACCATTTGTGATTGGTAATCAACATGCTATTCAGGCTGCTCCATCTAATGCTTATAAATTCATGATTATTTGTTCTCCGTCAGCTCCTTATTACCCTGGAGGAGTCAAAGTTATAGTTGCAGATAAATTTAGTAGAGCTGCAAGTGGTGGTGTTGGATATGCTAAAGCTGCAGGGAATTATGCAGGTCAGTTTTATCCTACTAACCTAGCCAAAGAAAAGGGATTTGATCAAATTATATGGACTGATTCTAGTGAGCACAAATATTTAGAAGAGGCAGGTACAATGAATCTTTTTTTTAGAATTAACGACACCCTTATAACTACTCCTACAAGTGATACTATTCTGGATGGTATTACAAGAAAAAGTATTATCCAACTGTGTAAAGATTCAAATATTGATATTCAAATTAGAAAAATTACTGTTCACGAACTTAAAGAAGCAGCCAAGAATAAATCTTTAAAAGAAATATTCGGAACAGGTACAGCTGCTGTTATTAGTCAAGTAATTGGTTTTGAACATTTAGATGAATATTTTGATTTACCAGATTTAGAGACTAAGTATTCAGATCAACTGAAACAAAAACTAATTTCTATCCAAACAAATAAGTCCACAGACAACCATAATTGGACTGTTTGCATAGACGATTAAGAATTTAATATTTTTGAAATGTTTGGCTTAAAATAATTTGGTCCCTTTAAAACTTTACCATCTTCTCTAAAAATTGGCCGTCCATCTTCGCCTAACTTACTCATATTACTTCTTTGTATTTCATCAAATACATCTTCGATTTTGTCTTGTAACCCATGTTCAATAATTGTTCCACATAAAATATAAAGCATATCCCCTAAAGCATCAGCAACTTCAACAAGATCTCCATTATTTGCAGCTTCTAAATATTCAGAGTTTTCTTCTGCCATTAAATTAAATCTTAACTTATTTTTTTCTTTTCCTAAATCAGCTATGTGGGTATCACTATACCCAATTTTAAAAGATTCATGAAATTTCTTCACAGCGGACATTTTATTTTGCATTTTTTATAGAATTTGTTAATTAATAATTTTATAGTTTTGTTTTTATAAATTTAGGAATATGTTTAGCGACGGACAAATAACATTTGGAATCATTTTTTTTATAATATTTTCTATTCTTGTAGCATTTGCTTACAAGAAAGATTCAAAACTACATAACAAATATTATAAAGGAAGTTATATGGTTTTAATTGCCTTTGTTAGTTTTATCGGCCTAATAGCGTTGATAAAATTTGCTTTTATGTAATTCTTTTAATTCTATTTTAAAAATCCAAAATTTTCAGAATAATCTAACATTTGATCTTCAAAACTAGCATGGTGCTTAACTGAGATAGAAATAATTTCATTTTCACTATTAAATTTAGGAACAAGAACTGGGTTTACAAATCCTTGATATGGTGCACCCGTAAATTTTTTATTTCTTTTTAATACTTCTGAATGAATTTGTTGATTTACTTTTACTCCATAGCCTTCAACTAAAGCTTCTGCAGCTGCAAAATCTCCTTCTGATTTAATTCTTTGTGTTTCTCTTAAAAGTTCCCCAAATATTTCTCTCAATTTATCGTAGTCATTGATAT
>JABHBC010000157.1 GCA_018674025.1 Flavobacteriaceae bacterium | reverse complement strand
GGAGATGGTGTTGCACCTGAAATTGGTAATTGCATGCCTTTATCAAAGATTCCATTAGGTACTATTATTTCTTGTATAGAGTTAAGACCTGGACAAGGCGCAGTTATGGCAAGAAGTGCTGGTGCTTTTGCTCAATTAATGGCAAGAGACGGTAAGTTTGCTACAGTTAAACTTCCATCTGGAGAAACTAGATTAATTCTTGAAACGTGTTCTGCTACAATTGGTGTTGTATCCAATTCAGATCACCAATTATTAGTTTCTGGTAAAGCAGGTAGATCTAGATGGCTTGGTATTAGACCTAGAACTAGACCAGTAGTTATGAACCCTGTTGATCACCCAATGGGTGGTGGTGAAGGAAAGTCATCTGGTGGACATCCAAGATCAAGAAATGGTATTCCAGCTAAAGGTTACAGAACACGATCTAAAACTAAAGCTAGTAATAAATATATTATTGAACGTAGAAAGAAATAATTAAGTTATGTCAAGATCATTAAAAAAAGGACCATTCGTTCACTATAAATTGGATAAAAAGGTCGCTAAAAATATTGAAA
Organism: Flavobacteriaceae bacterium; assembly: GCA_018674025.1. Taxonomy (GTDB): domain Bacteria; phylum Bacteroidota; class Bacteroidia; order Flavobacteriales; family Flavobacteriaceae; genus SGZJ01. The sequence goes on along the minus strand of JABHBC010000157.1, from coordinate 5,547 downwards.
GTAATAAGAAAACTGTAATCAAAACATGGTCTAGAGCCAGTATGATTACACCAGATTTTGTTGGTCAAACAATTGCTGTTCATAATGGACGTCAATTTATTCCAGTTTATGTAACTGAGAATATGGTTGGTCATAAATTAGGTGAGTTTTCTCCTACAAGATCTTTTAGAGGTCACACAGGCGCTAAAAATAAAGGTAAAAAATAAAAGTTATGGGAAGTCGTAAAACTAAAATGGCGGAGACTATTAAGTCTGAGAAAAAGAAGGTTGCTTTTGCTAAGCTTAACAACTGTCCTACTTCACCTAGAAAAATGCGTTTAGTTGCTGATCTTGTTAGGGGTAAAATGGCAGATAAAGCATTAAACATATTAAGATTTAGTCAAAAAGAAGCCTCAAGAAGATTAGAAAAATTACTTCTTTCTGCTATATCTAACTGGGAAGCTAAAAATGAAGGCTTAAATGTAGAGGATGCTGAATTATATGTTTCTAGAATTACTGTTGATAGTGGTTCAATGTTAAAAAGATTAAGACCAGCTCCACAAGGAAGAGCTCATAGAATTAGAAAAAGATCTAACCACGTAACTATTGTGCTAGATTCTAAAAATAACACTCAAAGTATTTAATAAATGGGACAAAAGACAAATCCAATAGGAAATAGATTAGGTATTATTAGAGGCTGGGAGTCCATGTGGTATGGAGGAAATGATTATGGTGATAAGCTAGCTGAAGATGATAAAATCAGAAAATACATTTATGTAAGACTTGCAAAAGCAAGTGTTTCCAGAGTTATAATTGAAAGAACTTTAAAGATTGTTACAGTTACAATTACAACTGCTAGACCAGGAATCATCATTGGTAAAGGTGGTCAGGAAGTTGACAAACTTAAGGAAGAATTAAAAAAGATATCAGGTAAAGAAGTTCAATTAAATGTGTATGAAATCAAAAGGCCTGAAGTTGATGCTTATTTAGTTGCTTCTAGTGTTGCTAGACAAATTGAAAACAGAATTTCTTACAAAAGAGCTATCAAAATGTCTATTGCTGCAGCAATGAGAATGAATGCAGAGGGAATTAAAATACAAATTAGTGGTCGTTTAAATGGTGCTGAAATGGCAAGAAATGAGAACTATAAAGACGGAAGACTTCCATTATCCACTTTTAGAGCTGATATTGACTATGCTTTAGTTGAAGCTCACACTACTTATGGTAGACTTGGAATAAAAGTTTGGATTATGAAAGGTGAAGTATATGGTAAAAGAGAGTTATCTCCTTTAGTTGGATTATCTAAAAAACAAGGTAAGTCCGGTGGTAGAAATGCTGGAAATAAATCAAGAAGAAGAAAATAAATTATAATTAAAAGTAATGTTACAACCTAAAAGAACAAAATATCGTAAAGTCCAAAAGGGAAAAATGAAAGGGAATTCTGGTAGAGGAACTATTCTTTCCAACGGAATGTATGGGATTAAGTCACTGGATTCTAATTTTTTGACTTCGAGACAAATTGAAGCTGCCAGAATTGCAGCAACTAGATTTATGAAAAGAGAAGGTCAATTATGGATTAAAATATTTCCTGATAAACCAATTACTAAAAAACCACTTGAGGTTCGTATGGGTAAAGGTAAAGGTGCTGTTGAATATTGGGCTGCTGTTGTTAAACCAGGAAGAATTTTATTTGAAGTTGGTGGTGTGCCATTAGACGTTGCAAAGGAGGCATTAAGGCTAGCTGCACAAAAATTACCAGTTAAAACTAGGTTTGTAATTGCTAGAGATTACGAAGCTTAATATTTATTATTATGAAACAGTCAGAAATATTAAAATTATCAAACGAAGAGCTAAGTGAAAGACTTGGGGAATCTAAAAAGAGTTACAGTGAGTTAAAAATGACACATGCTGTATCGCCATTAGAAAACCCAATACAGCTTCGAACATTAAGAAGAACTGTAGCTAGAATAGCAACGGAGATAACTAAAAGAGAAATACAATAAACTTATTCTATTGAAAATGGAAAAAAGAAATTTAAGAAAAGAACGTGTAGGAGTTGTTACTAGTAACAAAATGGAGAAATCTATTGTTGTTTCTGAAGTTAAAAAGGTTAAACATCCTATGTATGGTAAATTCGTGTTAAAAACTAAAAAATATGTTGCACACGATGAAACAAACGATTGCAATATTGGTGATACCGTAAAGATCATGGAAACAAGACCTTTAAGTAGATCTAAATGTTGGAGATTAGTACAAATAATAGAAAGAGCTAAGTAATTATGTTACAACAAGAGTCAAGATTAAAAGTTGCCGATAACACTGGAGCCAAGGAAGTTTTAACTATCCGAGTTCTAGGTGGTACCAAAAGAAGATATGCTTCTGTTGGAGATAAAATTGTAGTTTCAGTAAAAGCTGCTACTCCAAATGGAACAGTAAAAAAAGGTGAAGTTTCAACAGCAGTTGTTATTAGAACATTAAAAGAAGTAAGAAGACCTGATGGTACATATATCAGATTTGATGACAATGCTTGTGTTCTTCTAGATGCTGCAGGTGAAATGAAAGGAACAAGAGTGTTTGGACCTGTTGCTCGTGAATTAAGAGATAAACAGTTTATGAAAATTGTTTCATTAGCACCAGAAGTATTATAATAAATTATTATGAAAAAGATTAAAATTAAAACTGGAGATAATGTAAAAGTAATTACTGGGAACAATAAAGGTTCCGAAGGTAAAGTACTTAAAATTGTGTCTGATAAAAATAGGTTAATTGTAGAAGGTGTAAATATGGTTAAAAAACATATGAAACCTAATGCTCAAAACCCTCAAGGAGGAATAATTGAAAAGGAAGCTTCTATTCATATTTCTAATGTTTCTTTGTTGACATCGTCAGGTGAATCAACAAAAGTAGGATATAGAATGGATGATAATAAGAAGGTGAGATTTTCAAAAAAATCTAATGAAGTAATATAATATGAGTTACGTACCAAGATTAAAGCAAGAATATAATAACAAGGTTATAAGTAACCTTAAGGAAGAGTTTGGATACAAGAATGTTATGCAAGTTCCTAAGCTTAAGAAAATAGTTATTTCTAAAGGAGTAGGTGCTGCTGTATCTGATAAAAAATTAATTGACTACGCTGTCGAAGAAATTACTAATATCTCTGGCCAAAAAGCTGTTGCAACTATCTCCAAAAAAGATGTTGCTACCTTCAAATTAAGAAAAGGTATGCCAATTGGAGTTAAAGTAACTTTAAGAGGAGAAAAAATGTATGAATTTTTAGACCGTTTAGTTACATCTGCACTACCTAGAGTTAGAGACTTCAATGGTATCAAAGCTACTGGTTTTGACGGTAGAGGTAATTATAACTTAGGTGTTGTAGAGCAAATAATTTTCCCAGAAATCAATATTGATAAAGTTAACAAGATTTCTGGTATGGATATAACTTTTGTTACCAGTGCTGATACAGACAAGGAAGCAAAATCATTATTAACTGAATTAGGTTTACCATTTAAAAAAAATTAAACTATGGCTAAAGAATCAATGAAAGCCCGTGAGGTAAAAAGAGCAAAAACAGTAGCAAAGTATGCTGAAAAAAGAAAAGCTTTAAAAGCAGCTGGAGATTTTGAAGGATTACAAAAGCTACCAAAAAATGCATCACCTATTAGAATGCACAATAGATGTAAACTAACAGGTAGACCGAAAGGATACATGAGAACTTTTGGATTGTCAAGAGTTATGTTTAGAGAAATGGCAAATAAAGGATTAATCCCAGGTGTAAGAAAAGCCAGCTGGTAATATTAACTGGTTAAAGGTTTAACAAAAAAGTTAAAAACCATAATCATAAAATTAAAAACTATGTATACAGATCCAATAGCGGATTATTTAACAAGAATTAGAAATGCAGTCTCTGCTAAACACAGAGTAGTAGAAATACCAGCATCTAATTTAAAGAAAGAAATTACTAAAATTTTATTCGATCAAGGATATATTTTAAGTTATAAATTTGAAGATTCTACAGTCCAGGGTACAATTAAAATTGCACTTAAATACAATAAACTGAGTCAAGAATCTGTAATCAAAAAAATACAAAGATTAAGTAAACCTGGTTTACGTAAATATTCAAATTCTAATGATTTACCTAGAATTTTAAATGGTCTTGGAATTGCTATCGTATCTACTTCAAAAGGAGTAATGACCGCTAAGCAAGCTAAAAGACATAATGTAGGTGGTGAGGTAATTTGTTACGTATACTAATTTAAAGATAATATAATGTCAAGAATAGGAAATAACCCAATATCGATACCCGAAGGTGTTACTGTAAACATTGAAGAAAATGTTGTAACAGTTACAGGTAAGTTAGGTGAATTAAAACAAGAGTTTTCAGATATTACAATAAAAATTGAAGATAATTCAGTTTTATTATCTAGACCTTCAGAACACAAAGACCATAAAGCTAAGCATGGATTGTACAGAGCATTAATAAATAATATGGTTTCTGGTGTTTCTACAGGATGGACTAAAGAACTAGAACTTGTAGGTGTTGGTTATAGAGCATCTAATCAAGGACAAAAACTTGATTTAGCGTTAGGTTTTTCTCACAACATAGTTCTAGAAGTAGTTCCTGAAGTTAAAGTAGAAACCATTTCTGAAAAAGGTAAAAATCCTATTGTTAAATTAACATCAATTGACAAACAACTGATTGGTCAAGTAGCAGCTAAAATTAGAGGTTTTAGAACTCCTGAGCCTTACAAAGGAAAAGGAGTTAGATTTGTAGGTGAACAAGTAAGAAGAAAAGCAGGTAAATCTGCTTAAAAAAATAGAATTATGGCATTAACAAAGCAAGATAGAAGACAAAGAATTAGAAACAGAATTAGAAAAATAGTTTCTGGTACTGCAGATAGCCCTAGACTTTCTGTATACAGAAGTAACAAAGAAATATACGCTCAATTAATTGACGATGTTTCTGGAAAAACTTTATGTGCTTGTTCTTCTAGAGAAAAAGAAATTACTACTGAAGGAAGCAAAAAAGATATAGCCTCTTTAGTAGGAAAGACATTAGCAGAAAAAGCTGTGAAGTTAGGTGTTAGTAAAGTATCATTTGACAGAGCAGGTTATTTATATCATGGACGTGTGAAATCTTTAGCAGATGGTGCTAGAGAAGGAGGACTTAAATTTTAATAATATGTATCAAAACGTAGAATCAGTAAAACCAAGTGGATTAGATCTTAAGGATCGTTTAGTTGGAGTGCAAAGAGTTACTAAAGTGACTAAAGGTGGTAGAGCTTTCGGTTTTTCAGCTATTGTAGTTGTGGGAGATGGAAATGGAGTTGTAGGTCATGGATTAGGAAAGTCTAAAGATGTTGCAAGTGCTATTGCAAAAGCAGTAGAGGATGCAAAAAAGAATTTAGTGAGAATTCCATTAATAAAAGGAACACTTCCTCATGAGCAAAAAGGTAAATTTGGAGGAGCTAGAGTTAATATAATTCCTGCAGCACCTGGTACTGGTGTAATTGCTGGTGGTGCATTGAGAATTGTTCTTGAAGCAGTTGGAGTACATGATGTATTATCT
>JABHBC010000156.1 GCA_018674025.1 Flavobacteriaceae bacterium | reverse complement strand
TTCCATTAATATAAACATACCCCTCTTTAATTTCCAGAGTGTCACCTGCAATACCTACAGATCTTTTTACATAATTGGTTTTTTTGTCAATCGGCTTATAATGATATTTATCTGTGTAATACATGTTAAGCATTGTATCCACAGGCCAGTTAAATACAACTATATCATTGTTTTTTATTTTCTGGAAACCAGGTATTCTTAAGTAAGGAAGTTCGAATTCTTCTAAATATGATTTTGTTTTTATTAAAGGAATCGTATCGTGAACCATTGGAGCTGCAACTGCTGTCATTGGTACTCTAGCTCCATAATGAAATTTACTTACAAATAGAAAATCGCCAACAAGTAATGATTTTTCCAAGGATGATGTTGGAATAGTATAGGGTTGAATTACATAGTTATGAAATATGGTAGCAAGTATAATTGCCCAAAGAATAGAGCTGGTCCATTCTCCACTAGTACTTTTTGGGTTTATGTCTCTATTTTTAACATGATCTAGATCTAAAAAATAGTTGAGGTAATAGGTGTATAAACCTAGTGTAATGATGGTAAGAAAAGTATCTAGATAAGTGTTTTTGCCAAAACTTCTTGCTATTTCAACCCATATTACGATAAACATAATAACATTTATGACAGGTAAAAAAAGTAAAAAAACTAACCACCACTCACGATTAATTATTCGCATTAAAACAACGGCATTGTAAACAGGTATAAATGCTGCCCAAGGCTTTTCACCAGCTTTAATATATAATTTCCATGTACCTAGGCCATGGATAAATTGTACTGCGATAAATATTATAAACCAATCTTGAAATGACATTTTTTTTAATTTTTTGTAAAAATAACAATTCAGTTAAAACAATAACTACTATTTAACCCATGATTAACATATCACTTATAGAAAAACAACCTTTCTTATTTACTAACCACTCAGCTGAAATAACAGCACCAAGTGCAAATCCTTTACGATTTAAAGCTTCGTGTTTAATTGAGATTATATCATTTTCAGAGCTATAAGTTACTTTATGAACCCCATTAACCTCTTTTTCTCGAAAAGAATTAATATTAATTTTGTCCTCAGTATTTGAATCTAATTCCCAATCTCTATATCTAGAATCTGAAATAATGTCTTTAGCTAGTGTAATTGCTGTTCCACTGGGTTTGTCAACTTTATGCACATGATGAGTTTCATCAATTGAAGTTTTATACTCATTTTTATCTGACATTAGATGAGCTAACTTTTTATTTAATTCAAAAAAAAGATTAGCCCCTAAGCTAAAATTAGAAGCATATAATAAACTTCCGTTTTTATTATCACATAACCTTTTAATGATATCAAAATCATCTAACCAACCCGTAGTACCCGATACAACTGGAACTCTACTATCTAAACAATTTTTGATATTTGTAAATGCTGATTCAGGAGTACTGAACTCAATAGTAACATCAACATCTTTAATTAAATTTAAATTAAAATCATTGGTTTTAAAACTTATTGAATGTCCTCTATCGATAGCAATTTTTTCAATCGCTTTGCCCATTTTTCCATATCCAATTATACCAATCTTCATAATTTTAATTTTAGACTCAGAGAAAGATCTGAAGTCGAATTAACTTCGTTAAAATTATAAACTGGAGCTAGAGACAGATTATCATCAATATTGTATTGCATTAAGTGCGCATCTACATTTGCGTCAATTATATTTAACGCATAGAGACCAATTGTTACTAAGATGGACATTTCTTTGTTTCTTTTTAGTTGCTTTTGAGCTCTTATAAGACCATCATTCGAAATGTTTGGTGTAGCACCAGATCCCCAAAATTCATCATCGGAAAAACCAGCTAATCTTCTTTTATATGCTCCACGATAACGTTTGTAACTATCGTTGTTTTGATTATGAAAATAGATTCCACTTCCTAGTGCTGCATAAACAATTGGTATTTTCCAATATTTCTTATTATAAGCTTGTCCTAATCCAGGTAAAACAGCAGAAAAAAATGCAGCTTTTGCAGGAGCTAAAACTTTTTTCTTTTCTAATTTCTCATCTATTTCTTGAGTAAAAATACTCTGGGATAGAAATAAAGTAATTAAAAATAAAAATAACTTATTGTTTGTCATTTAATAATTTATTAATTCTTTCGAATTCTATTTCGTTGTCAAAATTTACAACAAAATTTCCTTTTCCATTTTTACCTTTATTGATAATTACTTCTGTTTGAAGTAGAGAACTCTTAAATTTTTCTTTTATTTTACTTGTAACTTTTGAAGTTTTTCCTTTTAAATCTCTAACAAGTAGTTCGGTATTTCTAACGGATAAATTTTTAGAAATTATTTTTTTGTAGATGTTTAATTGATCCTTATTAGAATTTACATTTATTAGCGCTCTACCATGACCCATAGAAATAAACCCATCTCTTATGCCACTTTGTATAATAGGATCTAATTTTAATAGTCTTAGGTAATTACTAATGGTTGTTCTGTTTTTTCCAATTTTGTCACTGAGTTCTTCCTGAGTTAAATTGATTTCTTCTATTAACCTTTGATAGGAAATTGCAATTTCGATAGCATCTAAATCTTGTCTATGAATATTTTCTACAAGAGCCATTTCTAATGAATCTTGATCATTTGCCTCTCTTACGTAAGCTGGAATATTTTTTAAACCAATTTCTTTACATGCTCTGAGTCTTCTTTCTCCAGAGATTAATTGATAATTATTGTTTTCTATTTTTCTAACCGTAATAGGTTGAATTATTCCAATATTCTTAATGGAAATACTAAGTTCTTGTAAAGAAGTATTATTAAAATTAGATCTAGGCTGAAATGGGTTTACTGATATTTCATCAATATTAATTTCATTAACACTAGATTTAATAGTGTCCGTTTCTTTTGAACTTAACATCGCAGATAAGCCTCTCCCTAAAACTTGTTTCTTATTAGCCATTTATACTTTAATTTTTTGAAATTAATTCTCTCGCTAGACTTAAATAATCTTCAGCCCCTTTGCTTCCAACGTCGTAATTAATAATACTCTCACCATAACTTGGTGCTTCTCCAAGTTTAACATTACGTTGAATGATTGTTTTAAATACCATATCTCCAAAATGATTGTTAACCTCTGCAACAATTTGATTGGCAAGTTTTAATCGAGAATCATACATGGTCAGTAGCATTCCTTCTATTTCTAAATTAGAATTATGTATTTTTTGAATGTTTTTGATAGTATTTAATAATTTCACAAGACCCTCAAGTGCAAGATACTCACATTGAATAGGAAT
>JABHBC010000155.1 GCA_018674025.1 Flavobacteriaceae bacterium | reverse complement strand
TATTTCATTTAATTTGGATTAGCTATTTAATAAATGTATTTTTAGAAAAATTACCTTTTATGACAAAGAATTCTCAAATAATGAGTGATGCAAGAGAATCACTAACAGGAAAATGGCCGTTAGCTATTGGTACATTTTTAATTCTTTTTTTAATATCCATGGGTGCTTCTCTAATACCATTTGCTGGACAAATACTGGCAATTTTGATTGCAGGCCCTCTTTCTGTAGGTGCTGCCTTTTTTGCATTAAAAATAACTAGAGATCAAGATCCAAAAACTGATGATTTATTCTTTAGTTTTAATAATAATTTAGGTAATTCAATACTTGCATATTTATTAGTTTTAATTTTTGCTTTTTTAGGGTTTATTTTACTTATTATTCCAGGAATAATAGTTGCATTAGCTCTTTCACAAACCTGGTTTATTTTAGCAGAGAATCCATCAATGGACTCATATAGTGCAGTTGTTAAAAGTAAGGATATGATGAACGGCTACAAATGGCAATATTTTAAAATTGGATTAAGATTATTTGGACTTGGATTACTATGCTTACTCACCTTAGGAATTGGTTTTTTATGGTTAATTCCGTATCAGTATGTTGTTTATGCTAAGTTTTATGAGCAAGTTAAGTTAGCAAATGCTTAATATTTCACAGTTTTATTTAAAACCTTGTATTCCTCATAACATTCGCTAATTGCATCCAATAGTTGCAAGTCATTAGCTTTTCTTATAAACTCTTCAGAATAATTACATTCACTAATTAGGAGCTCTAAATCTGCCTTTTCTAATTGTAATAGAACCATTAGCATTTCTCTGTCAAATCTATTTGAAAGGATGTCTCTAATTTGATCATCTCTTTTCATTTTTCTTAACTTTCTAAGTTGGTTTGGTTCTTTTCCAAATACTTTATGTAAAAAATCTAATGGATTGAAAATCGCATTTAATGCTTGAGTTACTGCGCTGGCAGGTCTAACTTTTGATTCATATCCTACATTTGGTAACCCAGAAATACTATATCTAAAATTATTGTTTATTGGAACTTGCTTAATGTCTACCTCTAAATATCCAGTTAGCTTTATTTGACTAACAACGACTTCTTCTAATGCAAGTGCTAATTCAGTCAATTCAATTGTAGTTGCTGAACCAAACTTAATCCAATCATTGGTGACCTTAATTTTTAAAGATTTAAAACCTAAGTAAGAGAAATGAAGTGTATCATTTGCTTTAACATCAATTGAAAACTCTCCCTTTTTATTGGTAGATGTTCCGATAACTTGAGTTAAGTTAACAATATTAACATTTTCTAAAGGAGTATTATTATTAGCATTTATAATAGCACCTTTAACAGTAGTTATTTCTTGAGAGAAACAAAAACTGCTTAATATAAACAGAAAACTAAAAAATACTTTTTTAATCATTAAGTAATAAATATAATAAACTTAACCAATTATTTATATCTAACATCACTACCTTAACTATGATTTAACATATGTTATTTTCTTCTACTTCTCCTAGGTCTAGAATAACTATCAGCATTAAATGACTTAGACCTTCTAGAACTTGAATTGTTTTCGGATTCTCTTGAACCAAATCTTTTAGAATTACTGTCTTTATCGGATCCACCAAAACTGGACCTTCTTGATCCTCTGTCTGATTCATTTGACCTACTTCTTCTTGAACTTCTATCAGAATTTCTTGAGTCAGATCTTCTTGAGTTAGATTTTTTAAATCCTCTTTTTCCACCGCGTCTATCCCCTCTATTTGATCTTCCTTTACCGCGATTCCTTTTTATATCTTTTGAAATTTCAACATTTACAAATCGACCGTTTTCTTTAAAATCAGTAAAAAATGCAAGTATTTTTTCTTTGTGAACTTCTTCAGTGTTAAAAAATGAAAAACTTTCTTTCACATCTACTTTAAATACGTCGTCTTTTCCAAGTTCAAGAACATCCTTCAGAAAATCCTTAAGACTCATCCAGTCGTAACCATCTTTTTGACCAATATTAATAAAATATCTTGTTGAGCTAGATTCGTCAGAATCTGAAAAATCAGAGTAACTGTGTTGATTTCCACCTTCAACATTTAAATTTTTAGATTTTTGATAATAATCAAAATATCTATTGAATTCAACTGAAAAGAACTTTTTTATAAGATCTGCCTTTTTAGTCTTTTTAAATAAATTATTAATTTCCTCAATATATTCGTCAATATTATTATTTACTTCTGTTTTATTTACCTTGTTGGCTAAAGTAAATAGTTGAATTTTACAAATTTCTTCACTACTTGGGATATCTTTCTTTATAAATTCTTTTTTTATTTTCTTTTGAATATTCCCAATTTTTCTTAATTCACTTTTAGAAACAATAACAAGAGATATACCAGTTTTTCCTGCTCTACCAGTTCTTCCACTTCTATGTGTGTAGGTTTCTATTTCATCAGGTAATTGGTAATTAATAACATGAGTAATGTTGTCTACGTCAATTCCTCTGGCAGCTACATCAGTAGCTACCAAAAATTGGATTTGTTTATTCCTAAAGGATTTCATTACTAAGTCTCTTTGACTTTGACTCAAGTCACCATGTAAGGCTCCCGCGTTATAACCATCTTCAATAAGTTTTTCTGCCACTTTTTGTGTGTCTCTCTTAGTTCTACAAAACACTACAGAAAATATCTGAGGGTTAGCGTCAACTAATCTTTTAAGAGCAGCATATCTATCTCTAGAATTAACTAAGTAATATTCATGAGATACTTGATCGCTACCAACATTTTTAGTACCGACAGTAATTTCAACTGGTTTGCTCATGAATTTTCTAGCAATATTAGAAACTTCTTTAGGCATAGTAGCAGAAAATAGCCAGGTGTTTTTTTCTTTTGGAGTAAAAGATAGAATATCGGTTATATCCTCATAAAAACCCATATTTAACATTTCGTCAGCTTCATCTAAAACACTGTATTTTATTTCAGAAATATTCACCAAGTTTCTGTTTATCATATCTTTCATTCTTCCTGGTGTAGCAACAATTATTTGGCTTCCTTTTTTCACTGATCTAGCTTGGTCAGTTATACTTGCGCCTCCATAAATAGCTGTTATGTTCAATCCTTTATGAAACTGACCATATTGTTTTAATTCATTTGTGATTTGTAAACACAATTCTCTGGTAGGCGATAAAATAAGTCCTTGAGTTTTTTTACTGTTGATATCAATTTTTTGGATCATTGGAAATCCAAATGCAGCTGTTTTGCCGGTTCCAGTTTGAGCTAAAGCTACTAAGTCTGTATCTTTTTCTAATAAAATAGGCACTGTTTTACTTTGAACCTCACTTGGGGTTTCAAAACCCATTTTTTCAACAGCAAGCAATAAATTTTCTTCTAATCCAATTTTTTTGAATTCACTCATAATTTTGTTTAAATATTCGATTTACATAATGTGTTAATGAAGTAGTAATCGACATATTTAAACTGAGACTCCTATAACACTACCTTATCGATTAAGGATTTAAAGGTGCAAATATAGTGTTAATTAATGGATATCATTTTTTGCTAAGAAATTCTATTAATTTTTTTACAGCTTTTGCTCTGTGACCTATTGTGTTTTTTGTTTCAAGATCCATTTCAGCGAAAGTAAATTTATGACCAATGGGTTTAAAAACTGGGTCATATCCAAAACCTTTAGATCCTTTTTTAGTAAAGATTATCTCCCCATCACATATTCCAGTAAAAACTGATAATTCACCATTTAAAATTAGTGCAATTACGGTCTTGAATTTGGCTTTTCTGTTTGATGTAGACTTCATCATACTTAAGAGTTTATTAATGTTTTTTTCAGCGCTATAATCTAATCCGGAAAATCTTTTAGACATAACTCCCGGTAAACCATTAAGTGCATCAACTTCTAAACCAGTGTCATCAGCAAAACAGTTAACTTTATATTTGTCATAAATATATTTAGCTTTTAGTATAGCATTTCCTTCAATAGTTTTTTTGTTTTCTACTATTTCATCAAAGCAATTGATGTCTTTTAGACTTTGTATTTTAATTTTTTCATGTAGTAACGCTTGAACTTCAATTATTTTATCGTCGTTGTTAGTTGCGAAAATTAGTTTCATAATTATTGATGATGATATGGTTCGTTTTTAAGTATACTAAATGCTCTATACAATTGTTCTGTAAAAAACAATCTAATCATCTCATGAGAAAATGTCATTTTAGATAATGATAATTGATAATTAGACATAGATTTTATTTCTTTTGAAAAACCATAAGGGCCACCTATTACAAAGGTGAGGGTTTTCATTCCTGAGTTTAATTTCTTTTGTATGAATTTAGAAAAACCAACAGATGATTTGTGTTCTCCATTTTCATCAAGAAGAATGATAAATTCATTTTTTTTTAAAATAGATAATATTTTTTCACCTTCTTTTTGGATTTGAATACTTTCAGGTAATTTTTTTTTTTGATCCTTAATGATGATTAAGTCAAATTTAATGTAGTGATTTAGTTTGTGAGTATAATGATCAATGAGTACTTTTAAATTCTTATTATTAGTCTCTCCAATAACTACTAGTTTTATGTTCATTAATAAAATTTAATTGTATTTTTATAAATATATTATTTTTTAATGAATTGTATGTTTTCTTTGATAAATTCTTAGTGATATTTCTAGATAAAAATTTAATTATTTTAATAAAAACTGTAGATAAATCAAATGTTATTTTAAGTATTTAAAATGAACTTTTACGTAGATGTTATATTGCCAATTCCTATCGACCAGCTATTTTGCTACGAAATAACAGAAAGTGAATTTGATTTTATTAAACCTGGGTCTAGAGTTTCTGTGCCATTTGGCAAAAGTAGAATTATTACTGGAGTTGTTTTTAATTCACATAATGAAAGACCGTTATCTTATGATGTTAAACATATTCATCAAATTATAGACGAAATCCCAATCGTTAATGAAAATCAATTAAGTTTTTGGGATTGGATGTCTAAATATTACATGTGTGGCATTGGTGAGTTAATGAAAGCTTCTATTCCATCAGTTTTACTAATTGAGAGTGAAACTATAATTAGTTTAAATAAAAAAACAGAATTTAATCATAATGAGTTTTCTGATGATGAATTTTTAATTTATGAAGCTTTATTAAAGGGATTAGAGTTGACAATTTATGAAATTTCTGAAATTTTAAATAAAAAAAATGTATTTAAAATTATACAATCTTTAAATGAAAAACACATTATACAAATTGATGAGAAGCTATATTCAAAGTATAAACCAAAATTAAAAAGATTTGTAGAAATTAATATACTAAATAAAGACACTTTTTCTGTTTCTGAAATTAAAGAAAAACTAAAGCGATCACCTAAACAATTGTCTTTATTTGTCAACCTATTAAAATTAAATTTAAGAGAGTTTATATCTGTTGACGATTTAAAGAAAAAATTTGATGTTAGTTCAAGTCTAATTAAAAATTTGATTGATAAAGATATTTTGAAGGAACATTTTATTGAAATTAATCGTTTTAACAACACAGTGTCAACTGTAATTCCTATTAACAAGTTAAGTCAAAGTCAAGAAAAGGCTTATAAAAAAATTCAATTGTCTTTTAAAAAGAATAATCCAGTTTTGTTTCATGGAGTTACATCATCTGGTAAAACCGAAGTTTATGTTAAATTAATTCAAGATGCTTTAATTCAAAAAAATCAAATTCTTTATTTGGTTCCTGAAATTGCATTAACCACACAGGTTGTAAGAAGATTAACTAATTTTTTTGGAGATAAAGTGTTGGTTTATCATTCTGGTTATTCTATAAATCAAAGGGTTGAAGTTTGGAATAAGATTTCAACTAATAAATCTTGTCAACTTATAGTAGGTGCTAGATCCTCATTGCTAATGCCTTTTAAGAGCCTGAAATTGATCATAGTTGACGAAGAGCACGAACAGTCTTATAAGCAGCAAGAGCCTGCTCCAAGATATCATGCTAGAGATGCGTCTTTAGTTTTGTCTAGGATTTTTAACTCTAATATTTTATTGGGTTCTGCAACTCCTAGTGTTGAGTCTTATAATAATGCAGTTGTTCTAAATAAGTATGATTTAGTTGAACTAAAAAAAAGGTACAATGATGTTTTAATGCCTGTTATTGAGTTGATTGATTTAAAAATGAAATATGCCAAAAAATTAATGAACGGTCATTTTAGTGACTCTCTTGTAAATGAAATTTTTGATACTGTAAGTAATCACAAACAAGTAATCTTATACCAAAATAGAAGGGGTTTTTCTCCAATTGTTGAGTGTGAGGATTGTGGAACTTCTCCTACTTGTATTAATTGTGATGTTAGTTTAACATATCATTTAAATACTAATTCTTTAAAATGCCATTATTGTGGCTTTGGCATTCCTTTAATTAATAAATGTAGCTCTTGTCATTCCAATAATATTATTACTGTTGGTTTTGGCACCGAACAGGTAGAGGAGGAGGTTAAGGCTATATTTCCAAACTACAGAGTAAAAAGGTTGGATTATGACACAACAAGAAAGAAAAATAGTTTTGAAAAATTAATTTCAGATTTCGAGAATCAAAAGATAGATATTCTTATTGGTACTCAGATGATAACAAAAGGTTTAGATTTTAAAAATGTTAAGCTTGTTGGTATTCTAAATGCAGATAATTCTTTAAACTTCCCAGATTTTAGAGCCTATGAAAGAAGTTTTCAACTTATTCAACAAGTTTCAGGTAGAGCAGGCAGGTCATCTGAAAGAGGAAAGGTATGCGTACAGACCTATAATCCAAAACATAAAATATTACAAAACATAATTAATGATGATTATATTTCTATGTTTGAAGAAGAAATTTCGGATAGAGTTAAATATAATTATCCTCCTAACTGTAAGCTCATAAAAATAACTCTTAAGCATAAAGATTATTCAATAATTAATGAATCTTCTGATTGGTTAGGTAAATATTTAAGACAATTTTTTAAAAAAAATATTTTAGGCCCAGAATTTCCTCATGTAATTAGGGTTAGAAACAAATTTCAAAAAAATATTTTAATAAAAATTCAAAAAAATAAATCTTTAAATCAAACCAAGAGTATTATAATTAAATCCAAAAAGTCACTAAGTAGTATAGCTAAATTTAAATCTGTCCAGATTATAATAAATGTTGATAGTTATTAATTAATTTTTTAAAGTTAAGGCTGAATCTAGATCTACTTTTTTATTCCTACTAAGTGGTATTTTTTCTGAACCTATAAACACATTTTTACTATCATAGGTCTCAATTTTTTCTAAATTAACTATGTAGGATTTATGTATTCTCATAAATTTATCCTTTGGTAATTCTTGTTCAAACGATTTTAAAGAAGAGAGCATTACCACATTTTCTGAATTTGTAATTAATCTTATGTAGTCACCAAGTGCTTCAACCCATTTAATATTTGTTAAATATATTTTTTTCTTTTTAAGTTTACTCTTTACATAAATATGGTTTCCATTATTTTTTTTACTAAAGTTATTTAGTTTATTAACTGTTTTTTTAAACCTATCGTTAGAGA
Organism: Flavobacteriaceae bacterium; assembly: GCA_018674025.1. GTDB lineage: Bacteria > Bacteroidota > Bacteroidia > Flavobacteriales > Flavobacteriaceae > SGZJ01. The sequence goes on along the minus strand of JABHBC010000155.1, from coordinate 2,283 downwards.
TTGGTTTTTTAAGGTAATCAATACAGTTGTAATTAAATGTTCTAAAAGCAAATTGACTATCATGACTTGTAAATATGATTTTTATATTTTTTGTTAAAGTATCTAAAAAACTAAAACAACTTTCGTGATTATTATTAATATCAATTATGATTATGTCAATTGGGTTCTGATTTATATGATGTTTTGCATCAATATAATTTGAAAATTGACCAACCAAATGTAAATTGGGAAATACATTAATTTTGGTTACTAAACTTTTTAAGTCTTCAATATTTTCATTGATTACAATACAGTTCATTAGTTGTTTTTATTTAAAATTAATAAATATCAGTGGATTTTAAAACACTATTTTGTTAAATAATAAAAGTTTAAATAATTGTAGATATGATATAAAATAACTATTTTCGCACCCGTTTAATAAACAAAAAAATAAATTTTTATGAATCATTATGAAACTGTTTTCATCTTAAATCCCGTTTTATCTGAAGATCAGATAAAGGAAACAGTGAAGAAATACGAAAGTTTTCTTACCTCTAAAGGAGCAAAGATGATATTTACTGAAAATTGGGGCCTTAAAAAATTAGCCTACCCAATTCAAAACAAAAAAAGTGGCTTTTACCATATGTTTGAGTATCAATCAGATGGATCTGTTGTTAACCCTCTTGAGACAGAATTCAAAAGAGATGAGAGATTTATGCGTTTTCTAACTGTAAAGATGGATAAGCATGCTATATCTTGGGCTGAAAGAAGAAGAGAAAAATTAAAAGTAAAATCATAACTATGGCTACATTAGAACAACAAGCAAAAGGAAAAAAAGATGGAGAAATTAGATATCTTACTCCACTTCAAATAGATACAAACAAAGCAAAAAAATATTGTAGATTCAAAAAGTCTGGTATTAAGTATATTGACTATAAAGACCCAGATTTCTTAATCAAATTCGTTAATGAGCAAGGTAAACTTTTACCTAGAAGATTAACTGGAACATCTTTGAAATTTCAAAGAAAAGTTTCTGTTGCTGTTAAAAGAGCAAGACATTTAGCAATTATGCCTTACGTAGCTGATTTAATGAAATAAAAATATTTAATATGGAATTAATACTAAAAATAGATGTTGAAGGAGTCGGTTTTAAAGACGACTTAGTAAATGTTAAAAATGGATTTGGTAGAAACTTTTTAATACCAAACGGTTCTGCTGTTTTAGCTACTTCATCAGCTAAAAAAGTACTTGCAGAAAACTTAAAACAAAGAGCTTTTAAGGAGAAAAAAATTATAGATGATGCCAATAAAGTTTCAAAAAAACTATTAGCTTTAGAAGTGAAAATTAAATCTAAAGTTGGGCAAGGAGTTAAATTGTTTGGATCTATAAATAATATAGACGTTCAAAAAGCTCTAGAAGCTAGTGGTTTTGAAATTGATAAAAAGCAGATTATTATCCCTGGTGGGTCAATAAAACAATTAGGTAAATTTATTGCTAACATTCGATTACACAGAGAAGTTAGTGTTGAATTTCCATTTGAAATTATTCCAGAGGGTAAATAATAATAATTATCCTAAAACTTAAAACCTCAATACTTCTTGGGGTTTTTTTTATTACAGATTATGAAATATTCTAGACTAACTAAGGACCAATTCGTTGAATTACATAAAGAATTTATTGATTTTCTATCCTCAAATTCAATTACTTATGAAGATTGGAATATTCTCAAACAAAATAATGACGGAAAAACTGAAGGACTTTTAGATCTTTTTAGTGATATTGTTTGGACTAAAGTTTTAGGTAAAACACGATTTTTAGAAAATATTTCAAAAAATCATATTTATTTATTTTCTTTTGGTGAATCTCAAATGAAATTTATTGCAATTTATACTGAAAATACTGATGTGGATTTCACAACCGATGATGGATTCTCTTGGTTAAGAGATAATTTATTTGATGATAGTGTTAAAATATATAATTCAAACAAAAACTATTCTGACGATAAACTTGCCGATAAATTCGATTTAATAAAAAAAGGCGGTATAATTACCAAGGGTGAATTATTTAATTATTTTGATGAATTAATTATTGCCTAGTTATTAAATTAATTAATAATTGTATATATTTCTGTAATGAAAGCGAAAGCCTTAACATCTAAAGGAACTAGAGATTTTAATTCTGCTCAAATCTTTAAAAGGGATTTTATTATAAGTTGCATAAAAAATAGTTTCAATACGTTTGGTTTTTCACCAATTGAAACTCCAAGTTTCGAAAACACAGAAACATTATTAGGTAAATATGGTG